>CAMGTS010000050.1 GCA_946062035.1 uncultured Bacteroidales bacterium | reverse complement strand
TATATTGAAAAAGAGGAAGCTACAAAATTTGTAACTTCCTCTTTTCAGCGGAGAGACAGGGATTCGAACCCCGGGAGGTTATTCGCCTCAACAGTTTTCAAGACTGCCGCATTAAACCACTCTGCCATCTCTCCAAACAATACGTTTGGTATTGGGGTTGCAAATATACTTTGTTTTTTTTCTTTTCCAAAGAGTTTTTGAAAGTTTTTAGTTTCCGTTGTCTGTCGGAATGTATTACGGCACTCCGACCTGCTTCTGTATAGGCAAAAAAGAACGCTCAGTCCACGGCCTGTATAGCTATGAACTAAGCGTCTTATACATGATAACTATTCAATTGTAATCTTCATTGAACCGCTGTGTGCGGAGTATTCCGGAGCGTATGCGCACTGTAAGGTCGCAAGTCCTGCTTCGTACTCTCCACTACGGCTTACTCTGTAATTGACTTCCAGAACGTATGTCCCTTTTTCGAGCCTGTCGAAGAAGAAATTTGTAGAAGCGTCTTTGATCTCCTCATAGAACCCTATGCCACCGCTGACTCTGTATCCTGAAAGCTGGCTCAACGGCTCCATGCAGGCCGGCCTCTGCTCCTTTAGCTGAATAAAATCCATGTCTCTGTCGACCTTGATGACCATGCGTGCGGTTACCACATCACCGACAGCCACCTTTGCGCCGTTCTTCAATGGAACTAATTCGTACGCCATCGCTCCCTCACGGCCTTTCATTTGCTTGACATACAAATCTTTAGTGATGCTCATGCTCTTGCTCCCGTTGTTTTTGACATTGCTTGTCTTTTCATCGAATCTCGCATAGACGGCACCCCATGCAGCGGAATTGCCTTTGTTCTCAACTTTTATGCTTGGAGACTTGAGGGTCGCATCATCCGTAAACTCTTTTTTGATGTAGTTATGCCCTGTGACAGAGCCGTTTCCGTTTGTGCTTAATGTCTGCCCTCCTATGCTGAGTGTCGTTTCATTGTCGCCGCCCAAAATGTCAGAACCACGCTGAAGCAAAGCATAAACCGCGTCAGCGGTCATTGCGCTGCTTTTCCATGCCTGTGTCTGCTTCTGCTTAAGAAGCCAGATCTTCATATCGTCGACTATCGCTGAATCTTTAGAAACTTTGTCAAACGCTTCTATCGCGGCTACTTGGGCGTTAAGATTCATCTGACCGAAGCCCCATGGATTCTCTTTGAAATCGAAGAAACTACCCATCTCTTCTGTAGTCGTGAGGTGTTCTTTTATAGAGTTCAGATATTCGTCCGCCTTGCTCTTCTTGCCTGCCGCATTCAATATTACAGCCGCCATCGCTTTCTCCTGAATATCCTGGGACTTAGGCTCTTCATCAACTTTGCCGAGGAAGTAACCATACATCTTGCGGAACTTCTCAGGGACGAGGCTTTGAGTACCTTTGCCTGAAAGACCTTTGACCTCTGAATCTAAAGCTATGGTATATAGGTAGTTAAGTGTGAAGAAGTCGACTCCCTTATCTTTATAGTTGTACTTTCTGCTCATCTCGATGATGTGTTCATAATGCTCTTGTGCCGCCTTGTGCATAAAGGCCAGACCTCTCTCGTGCATTTTTGAAACCTCATCGCCAAGAGTATCTCCTGTAAGGAGTTGCAGCCTTATGTTCTGAAGAAGGACATAGCTTGTCATCCACGGACTTCCCTCCATGCCTTTGAACCAACTCCATCCTCCGTCATCGCCCTGTAATTGAGAGAGTTTTTCTATTGCGTCTTTTTTTGTCTTCTGCATTTTGTCTGCATCAAACAGATTTGATATCCTCTCTTTTTGAGAGGCTTCGTCTTTTGCTTCCAATACCCAAGGTGACTCGTTGAGCAATATGTTTTTCAGTTCCTGATTTTTCTGCAGGTTGCTATGCAGACTTTCTTTTCCGATTCCGCTCTTTTTCCAACTATCGAATGTGTTTTTGATTTTTGGCGAAGAGTTAGCGATGTGTCTTGCTATTTCGTTGGCATAAAGGGCATTGCTCCAGTTGATTACGCAATCGTTTTCCGGCTCGGAGAGTGTCGGCAGCGCTTGGACCGCATACCGTGCGGGATTTGCTGAAAACTCTACAGTGAGCTTCTTGTTGGTCGCACTCTTGCTGTTGTGGTTGAACAACTGCTTGAGCGAGAACTCTTTAACCTGATTGCCCCTTACAGGAAGCGCAACCGATTCTACAAGGTGTACCTTGTCGCTCAGGACAGCGAGAAGATGCTGTTCGCCGTCAGAGAATTCTCCACAATCGGCGACCATTCTCATACCGACGACTTCGTGTCTGTCGTCAATAACGTAATCAAAAGATACAGAGGTGTTTCCCTTTGCTCCGATGACAATTTCCTTTACCTGGTTCTCAAACACTTTCTCAGTCGCAGGATCGAACAATTCGAAACGGACTTTTGCGATAATCTGATTATCAGTTAGATTGGTCACTTGCGCCGCAAAGTTCGTCTTGTCTCCGATTCGGAGAAAACGGGGCGTATTAGGCTGAAGCATAATATCCTTTTGTGCCACGGCAACCGCTTCAAGCATTCCATAGCTCATATCCTTGGTGTGGGCCAAACTTCTGAACCGCCATCTCGTAAGGCTTTCCGGAAGAGTGAATGCGATAGAAACATTGCCCAACGAGTCGGTTCTGAGTTGTGGATAGAAAAAGGCCGTCTCCGCAAAGTTGCTTCTCGGTGTGAATTTGTTATCCTCCTTGATACCTCGCAGTATCATTTCATCTTCAGCGGCAGACTCCTCTACGACTGCGTCCGATTTGAACTCAACCCTCATGTTTTTAGCCGCCTTAGTAGGTTTTGCACCGCGGACACTGACGCTTTCGTATAACGCCACTCCTGCCGTATAGCCGTATAGACTCTGATAAGGCGAATAACCGCTTATCAAATCCTTGATATTGGCGAAGTTGTCGTAAACCAATCCATCCACAGGCAAATTTTTGGCGGCATCGTAATAATTGACACCTGCCTCCGGGAATATGTTGTATAACCATTTGTCTGACCTGATTATTCTGCTGAAGTTCAATCCGAAATTCAGGTTGTGCATCTTTATTTTATCCAAAGAGGCATCGTACATAAAAGCGAATAGTTCGGCATTTGCAGGTTTGCCGTCTTTGTCGGTTATGTTCAATGTCCACTCTTCTTTTTGTCCCGGGGTAAGTTTATCCCTGAATACGTTCCATTTCAATTTCAACTGCTTGTCAGGCTGAGGTCTTGATACTTGGAAATGGCGTTGCATCATATTGCCGTTTCTGACAATACAGAAATTGACTTCCGCTCCGTCACCGTACTCTTCCAGATACGGGAATTCGAAGCTCATTATGCTGTCGCTGATTGCAATGTTCTTGCTTTCTCTTCCCTTGTCTGTAAACTTGTCTACGAAAATCGTAGCGTCTTTTTCGGATGTGCCGAAATAGACCTTGTCCCCGTCCTTATATGCCCAAAGAATGTTTCCCTCAACCGGTTTGGTGTCTTTGACAGAGAAAACCGTGACAGTGTTTTTATTTTCGCAAAGAGTCCCGTCATCCGCTTTTGCCGAGTATAAGATTTCGTATTTTCCTGATTTAAGACAACTTATGTCGATGCGGTTCTTGCGGTTGGAGATTGCATCGCCCTTTAATACGGCATCTTTTTTCTCAGGATTTTGCAGACTTCGGATTATGTAGACGACTTTGCATTCGACGGGATTGTTAAGAAGATTGTGAGAGTTAATTGTAAACTCAAACTCCTTATCCCTGTCTATCAATGTTTCCCCGACATATGAAAGCACCATCGGTTTGTTTCCTGCCGCTACAGTCGCGTCGCAGCTTTGGGTTTCGCCGGCACTGTTTGTCACGTCTAAAGTTATGGTGAATGTAAAATATTCATTCTCAATATTTTTAGAACTGCTTTCTTCTTCCGCCTCATTCAGTCCAGCATAATTGAATCTGTTAAGGTTTATTTTGTATGCGTCGGCATCCAACAGCACGGGTATTTTGAATTTTCCGTCAGCGTCAATTGTAATGGTGCCGTTTTTCAGGACCTTGCTATTTACGGCTCTCCACCACTGCCATTTTGAAACCTTGACCTTAAACTTGCCTGTTGCTCCTGCAAGCGGCGCTCCGGCGAAACTTTTTGCGGTTCCCTTGATGATGACGGTATCGCCTAACTTAAAGGTCTTTGTAATATTCTCTGTTACAACCTCAAACGTAGGACGTTTGTACTCTTCCACTCTGAAGTCAGCCCTTGCGTTGTTGCATTGCAGGATGTAGTATCCGTTCAAGCCCGACTCTGGAATGGTGAAATCCGTTGTGAACGAGCCCATTTCGTTGCTTGTACACTCTTTTGTTTCGACCTCCTGCCAATTGGAATTGCGCAGGGTAATTGTCGTTTTCACATTCGCTGAAGCCTCGGTCTTGTCACCTGTTTGCGTGTATATTATTCCGCTTACATAAACTTTTTGTCCCGGTCGGTAAATGGATCTGTCCGTAAAGAGATGTGTGTTTGTCGTCGCTTTAGAGTCGGTGCTATAATAGCTTCTGTCATAAATGTTTACATAACGGCTCTCAAGGTGAGTGTCATCGTCTTTTGTGGCTGTGATATTAATACTGTATTGATGTTTGAGTTTTTCTTTTGAGAACACGACTCTGCCTTCTCTGTTGGTCGTACCGCTCTCTACTGCCGTTCCTTTCAGATTGTTGTATTTGTCGTACAATGTCACTTTTGATCCCGATACCGGCGCACCGCTCTTTCTGTCCACTACTAACGCTTCGATATTTTTTCCGCTGTTGATTGTCAATATTGAAAGTCTGCTGACCTTCAACAGGGTCGAAAATGTCTCCTTGCCGTCCGCCTTCAACGAGACCGCATAGCAGCCTAAATCAGGCATGGTAAACTCTATATCCTTTTTGCGGGATTTTAAGTCAGGGGTTTGCTCCAATTCAAAATGCTTGGTAGACAAGAGTTTGCATTTGGAGAGATCTTTATCTGAAAAACCTGTTTTGCGCTCTAAATTGCCTGGAACAGCATATATGTTAATATCGAATCCTGAAATGTTCCTGTATCGCACAGCAAGCTTGACGGTTTCACCCGGATATGCCGATTGCGGGAATGAAAAATCGATGTTTCGCGCAAAGAGGGTTTCTTTAAGATTTTTTAGGGCGGCGACCCTTTTGTACTTAGGAAACTTAGCTATAGCGTCGTTGCAAAGTCCGACTGCGGAAGTGTACTCCTTTCTGGCTATGAGGGCGTTCGCTTTTGCCAAGATAATCTCGCATGTCAGTTCATTGTCCGGCTCAGTTTCCGCAAGAATATCATCGATCCCTTTCTCGTAGGCTCTGGAGTCCTTTTGCACATTGTAGATAAACTGCAGTCTGTCCAATCCGCAGAGAAGTGCGGCATCTTTGTTACCTGCTGATCTATAAATGTTAAGGATTTCATCGTATATGCTCATTTTGGCGGAGGCGATCTCATCCTTGTCTGTCGCGATGACTTCGACTTTAGACATGGCGGCGATAGCCTGTCTGCCCAACAGATGCAACAGATCGTGATTGAAGTATTTGCTTGCCCAATTCCTGTCAACCATCGGGACAAACTTTTTCGAGTCGGTGTTTTTCAGCAGCTCCATATCGCTGAGGGATGCGTGGACCTCCTCCATTACTTTGGAATAGAACATATTAGCGCTCCATTCGGTCAAGTCGTCTTTTTTTATGTTTTCATCAGCCACATCGGATCTTCTTTTAAGCGCCCATGAATTCAATGACGCATATCTTGCGTACTGCTCTGCGATAAGAGAGTGGATGAACATCTTCTCCGTCTCGTCTTTGCTTTCATCCGCCATTGTTTCCAACAGCTTGATATTCTTGTATGTAGAATCCGGTGATACCTGTTGCTCAAAACTTGCTTTATAGAAAAACGCTTTCAGAGTCTGCCCGCTGTTCCCTTCCGCTTGCGCTTTTTGCAATATTTTGTCGCAACTCAGCATCGCACTCTTAGGGAGATCCTTCTTTTCAGCATTCTCCACTTCTTTCCAAAGTGTTTCGTAGGTCTGAGCCATGATGTCGGCCTGTGTTAATGACATGATAACTAATGCGATAAGTACTATATATCTCTTCATAACAAATGATTTTCCGTGTAAATGCCCCGCTTGCATAAGCGGTGAAAGCCTGATTGATTCTAACCCCGGCAGGGTAGGAATCAGTTTGGAGTGTACAAAAACAATGCCCTGCGGAATATTACTGCAAAACATCCCGAAATACCCTCAAATTGTATGATGTGCGGAATCGCTATTTATGCTGTGAGCCGGATTCTCTGCCTTTTCTTGCGATATTCATTACCGGGAAGCTGAAATATGTTTCCGGGTATGGTTCGTTTTTGAGAGTAAAGTGCCACCATTCCGAGTAGAGAGGTCTGAAACCGTGTCGTAGCATGGCTTCCCTCAACAGCGTTCTGTTGGCTTTCTGTTCAGGCGTAATATCCTTATAATCAGGATGGGACAACTCTCCGAAATAGTCGAACGTGCCGCCCATGTCAAGATCTTTTCCGCTCTTAATATCGAACAATGTAAGATCGACGGTAGAACCTCTGCTGTGTCCTGAGCGGCTCGAAATATAGTCTAATTTGAAAAGGACGTTCTTGTTTAATTCAGGGTAGAAGGAAACTTTTGTAAGTGTATCTCCGAGATCTTTCGCCCAGCGGACAAAGTGCTTGACAGCGATATCTGGTCTGTATGTGTCGAAAATCCTTAGCCTGTAACCCTTGCCCAACAGCTCATCGCTGACGCTTTTGAGCGAGTCGGCCATTTCTTTCGTAGCGAGTGCGTAAGGTTCATAATAACCGTCAACCCTGCGTCCCACAAAATTGTATGTCGTGAAGTAGCGGATCTCCTGAATTATTTCGGGGATATATTCGCAAAGGACTACAAACCCTGAGCAGTCAAGCTCTTCATCTGTATAGTTCTCGAAAACCTTATCCATCTCTCTGATCTCCTTTACGCTTATGACTCCTGAGTATGGGGCGGCCGGTCCGATGTTTGTGGCCGTTATGGTTGTATCTGTTGTAACCTCCTCACAATTAGTTTCTTCTGCGCTTACTTCTGTTGTTGCCGTGCTGTTGTTTTTGCACGAAGCAAAAAGAAGCGCGATTGCTCCGATTGCGACAAGTGTAATAGTAGATGCCTTTTTCATTTTTGATGAGTTTTTGATAAACTAAGGTAGTAATTTTATCCCAATGGGAGCTGTGCTTTTGTTAACTTTGCAGATATGGTAACCGATATGGTGACAATCTTGCAATGTTTTCCTGCCTCAGAACTAAAAGACGGGTCTTGTTACGGGAGTTTGTCCTGAAGTTCGACCGAGTTCGTGTGTAGCGATGACATTATATGATAATCAGCCATTTCTAAGAATTAAGTATCATGAAAGGGATAATAATAGGTGCGGCGGCGTTTTTGATAATAGGGCTTTTTCATCCGCTCGTAATCAAAGGCGAGTACTATTTCGGGGTGAAAATCTGGTGGGCGTTCCTGATTGCCGGACTTCTGTTTCTCGCTGCTGCGGTTTTGTGCGCTGATTATGTCTTGTGGTCTGCGATATTGGGCGTTACAGGTTTCTCATGCCTTTGGAGCATCCTTGAACTTTTCGAGCAAAGGGAAAGGGTGCGCAAGGGATGGTTTCCGGCAAATCCGAAAAGGAAGAACCGATAATATTACTATCTTTGGCATCCTAATCGGCCGAGGAAACCCGACCAAGTCGCCCGGCTTAACTATAGCGCAGATGACTAATTATAGAATATTGACACTTGTCGCCGCTTTTGTTCTGATGTTTGCATCGGTGGGTGGAGCGACACCTAAAGGCACAATTGATCCAGCGGTAATTTTCCAAGATACAGTGATTTCCGAGAAAATGGCTCCGATTACTATTTCGGAAATTCTTTCTCGTGACAACAAGCGTCTGGAGGATCTGCCGGTTTCTTATACAAAATTCGATAGAGGCTCTATAAGCTCACAAAGAGTCTATTCTATGAAGGGAATGACAGGCATCGTCCCTAACCTCTATATTCCCGACTATGGTACAAAAGGGACTGCTAGCATCTATATACGTGGAATAGGTTCGCGCATAAATTCTCCTGCCG
>CAMGTS010000049.1 GCA_946062035.1 uncultured Bacteroidales bacterium | reverse complement strand
GTACGTGCTTCTTATGCTGAGGCAGGTAATGATACAGAGCCTTATCAGCTCCGTTCAGTTCTCTCAACTGTTTCAAATATGGCAGGCGGACTCATGGGTGTAGCCGAGCCATCCGCTAAGACTAACGCTGATCTTAAGCCTGAGAACATCAAGTCAACAGAGTTCGGCGCTGATTTGAGATTCTTCAACAACCGTTTGGGCTTGGATGTAACATACTACACTAAACGTGCTTATAACCAGATTATCTCTATGCCTTCATCAATCACTTCAGGCTACAGCACCAGATATACCAATGCTGGTCGTGTTGATAATAAAGGTTGGGAGCTTCAGCTCACTGGTACTCCAGTAGCTACTAAGGATTGGAACTGGGATGTTTTCGTGAACTTCGCTAAGAACAAGTCAAAGGTTGTTGAACTTGTTGAAGGTGTAAGCTCAATCACTTTGGCAAGACCTATGGGTCAGAACTGCTATGTTATGGCAAAGGTCGGCGAGCCTTATGGTCAGATTTATACTAACGGTTTCAAATATGACGAGAACGGTAACCGCCTTATTGGTGATGACGGTAAGTTTATAGTTGACCCTACCCTCAGAGTTTCAGGTAACATGAACCCTGATTGGACTGCTGGTGTCGGCTCTAATCTCAGATGGAAGAACCTCTCATTCGGTTTCTTGATTGATATCCGTAAGGGTGGTGACATCTATCTCCAGTCTATGATGAGACTCCAGGCAAACGGTCAGACCAAGGAGACTGTTCCAGGTCGTGCCGAGTACTATGCTACTGGTCAGGGAATTGTAGGTAAGGGTGTGAATGTTAACACAGGTCAGCCTAATACCGTCGGACTTAACCCTACAGCTTACTGGGGTCAGTTCTACGGCAACATCGGAAACTACATCTATGATATGACTAATGTACGTCTCCGTGAGGTTAACATTTCTTGGACTCTTCCTGACAGATGGTTCACAAACACTGTTATCAGAGGCATCAAAGTTAGTGCTGTAGGTAACAACCTCTTCTTTATCTACAACAATCTTCCGGGATTTGATCCAGAGTGTACATACTCTACAGGCAATGGTCAGGGCGTTGAGACAGCGGCTCTTCCATCTACCCGTACATTCGGTTTCAACCTTAATGTAACATTCTAATTAATTGGACAATAAGATGAAAAGAATTTATAAATTGCTTATAGCTGTCGTTGGACTTACAATGACATTGAGTGGTTGTACAGGCAAATTCGAGGAGATGAACATCGACCCTAACAACCCGACTCCTGGTACGGTAGATCCTAAGTTCCAGCTTATCTATATCGAGGGACGCGGTATTCCGTACGCTAACTTGTGGCAGCAGATTGACGAGTTGATGGTCAGCAACCTTTGTGAGTATTCGGCGAATGACCCTCTCTCATGCTCAGACTACAGCATTGATTCACGTTACATCAATGATATCTGGGATATGAGCTATGGTGTTGTCGCTAACGCCAACTCTTTGATTCGTGCGAATGAGGGTAATGCACAGCACGCAAATGCTGTCCAGATGGCCCGTATCTGGAAAGCATACGTTATGTTGCGTCTTACCAACTGTATAGGTGACGTGCCTTATACTGAGGCTGCAAACAATATTGACAAGCCTAAGTATGACACTCAGAAGGATATTTACTATACTATCTTTGATGAGCTTAAGGATGCGGCAAGCAAGCTTGACGAGAGCGTTAACAATGTCGGTTCTTATGACCTTATCTATGGTGGAGATGCCGCTAAATGGAAGAAGTTCGCTAACTCTATCCGTTTCCGTATGGCTGTCCGTATCTCTGATGTAGATGCAGCTAAGGCTAAATCAGAAGCTGAGGCCGCTTTGTCAGCAGGTTTGTTCACAGGCGACGATGACGCTGCGTTCTTGGTTCAGGGTGAGGACAGATTCAGCCAGCATCCTATCTACTATCACAGAAACTCAGCTGTTATACATATGTCTACAGCATACAAGCGTCTTGTTGAGGGGCTTGGTGGTCAGCCTTGGCCTACTGCCGCTGACCGTCTCCTTAATCGCAATATTACGGAGAACATTATCAATGCGACTAACCATCCTGCTGTTGTAGACCCTCGCGCTCCTATTCACTTTGAGCCGGCAGGTGTAATTGAGGAACCTCAGGATCCTGCTATGGCAGGCAATTGGGATGGTACAGATCCAGGTCACGTAACATCCGCTGTAGGCGCCGCAATGGACAACGGTCAGTTTGTCAGCAACTTCTCTAAGATCGGACCATGGTACTATGAGACAGCTGAGAGAAAATATCCTCTCTTCAAGTACAGCGAGTTGTGCCTTTTGAAAGCTATCGCGATTGAGAGAAACTTGGTTTCAGGCAACGCTAAAGAGGCTTACGAGGCAGGTGTACGTTCAAGCATGTCAGAGCTTGGTGTTCCAGAGTCAGTAATCGCATCATATCTTGCGTCTACATCTCCTAATTACTACGGAACTACCGCTAACTACGATGACTTGGCGGGTGACTGCAATACTCACATGGATAAGATCCTTACCCAGAAGTATATTGCACAGTTCCAGGAGTGCTCATTTGAGACTTGGGCTGACCACCGTCAGTTCCACAAGCCGACACTTATGCCGTTTGCTACAGTCAGCTCAAGCGCATTTAACATGAACGAGTCTGACAGAGTAAACAACACTCCTAACGCTTATGCTAAGCGTCTTTACTATCCTTCATCAGAGTACACTGTAAATGAGGATAATGTGAAAGAGGCTGAGGCTCGTATGGGTGGCAACACTATCCAGCACAATGTTTGGTGGGATGTTGACTAAGTGCCGGTTATAGTTTGACTATTGGGGCGGACAATATTTGTCCGCCCTTTTTTTACTTGCAGTAATGGCCTTTAATAGTGTGATATGGAAACGACAAGCTTTTGTATAGTGTTGATTTATAGCTTGTTGACTTGATATTTGTAGACAGTATACAATATTTTTTTCCTATAGGACTTTATCGTACTTTTGGGCGATATTTATCCGATTAATAAACCAATTAAAAGATTTTTTATGAAGAATAGATTATCATCAGTAGTCGTTGTTCTCCTTATGGCATTGCTATTTGTTTCATGTACTCAAAAAGCAGAATATAAGGCGTGGGGATGGGTTGCAGGTTCTTTGAATATGTCAGATGAGCAACTCGACCATTATTTCAGTAAATGCAAGGATGTCGGTATCGACGCTGTTATCATGCAGTGTCATGGAGGAAGACCTGATATACTTGACAGTACAAGTTTCAGGGACAGTGCGGCATTAGTAATCATCAACAGAGCTTTGCCATTTGCGAAGAAATATGGTATTGAGCTTCATGCGTGGATGTGGACGACAAACAGATGTGAGATGACCCTCAGAAACGCTCATCCTGAGTGGTATCAGGTAAATGCGCAGGGTGAATCTTGTCTTGATATAAAACTATATAATAGAGAGCATTATAGATGGCTATGTCCGTCACATCCTGAGTCTATAGAGTATCTTAAGGAGCGTGTGAGAGAACTTGCTGAGATAAAGGACCTTGCCGGTATCCATATGGACTTTATCCGTTATCCTGACGCTATCCTGCCCTACGGTCTTCATGAGTCAAGAGGTGTCGTACAAGATAAGGTATATCCGTTGTGGGATTTTTGCTACTGCGAAAAATGCCGTGCTGATTTCAAGGCTCAGACCGGTATTGACCCGTTGGACCTTGAGGATCCTACTTCAAATCAAGAGTGGATGCAGTTCAGATGGGACAGGATGGCTCACTTGGCAAGCGAAGTGGCAGATGAAATCCAGAAATGCGGAAAAGTTTCATCAGCCGCTGTTTTTGCGTCTCCTGAGGAATCCAAGAAGCTGGTCCGTCAGGATTGGGCTAATTTCCGTAATTTAGACTATGTGTTTCCTATGATTTACCACAAGTTCTATGACAAGGAAGACGAATGGGTCGAGACTGCTACAAGAGAGGGTGTTGAGGCTCTTAAAGAGGCAGGGAACGACGCTAAATTGTGTTCAGGTTTGTTTGTAGGGCATGTTCCGGTAGATAGGATTCCTGAATTCCTGACATACGCTGAAAACGGAGGATCAGACGGAATATGTTTCTTTTCCCTTGAAGGTGTTGACAGAACCGAAGGTTATTGGGACAGCCTGAAAGTCGCTTTGCAAGAGTTTAAAAACAAGTAGTATACGGATTTCTCCCGTAGACGGGAAGTCGAAATAATATAATTGGGGTGACTGAAATCCGTTTTCGGCCACCCTCATTTGTTATTCCGCTGATTACGTTCCGCCTTGTAGGATATTATGAGCTTAAAGACTTGAAGTTTATGGCTTTATATCAGTGTATCTGCTAAAAACCTTGAAGGTTGAGGAGAACAGTCGGAATCAGTAGAAGAAAACCTATAGCTATGAGAGCGAGGATCAGTTTCCAAACCCATTTTACCCATTTTGCGAATGGGATTCTCGCAATTCCGAGTACGGCCATAAGGACTCCTGAAGTAGGGGTGATCATATTAGTAAACCCGTCTCCGAACTGGAATGCAAGGACGGTTGCTTGCCTTGAAAGCCCGATTATATCAGAAAAAGGTGCCATTATAGGCATAGTTACTGCCGCTTTCGCTGTGGCGGACGGGATAAACAAGTTGATAAAAGTCTGAATGCCATACATTATGCTGAGTGACGACAGTCTGCCGGCTTCATGTAAAGCGGATTCAGTCGAGTGAAGCAGGGTATTGATGATTTTTCCATCCTGCAATATGATTACTATTCCGGAAGCCAGACCTACTACCAATGCGGCTGAGAATATGTCTTTTGCACCGGATATGAATTCTGTAGCGATCTTATTGGCTCCGTCGCCTGAGGATATGCCGCCTAATATTCCTAAGGATAGGAACAGTGCGCTGATTTCCGGGATATACCAACCGAAGCAGGTCGCTCCGATGACGAGGTATAAGATTGTGAAAGCCAATAGGTTTACTATGAAGAAGTGAACCGATTTCCTGAGTGTCGCAATGGAGGTCAGAGCGAATAATACCGCACTTGCAGGTAAGAGCCACGGGCAGCTGTGTGAGGTTTCTCCTATCTTTATGGCGCAATCTCCACTGTAGAATACAGAGAATAGGACAATAGCTCCCATAGCGATTGCAAACGCTATCCAAGAAGATTTGTTGCGGTATCTTTTTATCGGTTCGTTGTTGCCCACAACTGAATTTCTCCAGAAGTTGTCAATGTCATATACCGGGCTCTTTTCGGGACGCTTGCGGATTCTTGCCGCATATATCAAAAGAAAAACAATCAGGAAAATCGTTAATACTGACCAGCATATTATCCTGTATCCCATCCCTGAAAACAGTTGAAGCCCTGCCATTTCCTGAGCTACCCCGACCGTGAACGGGTTGAGAAAAGCCCCGGCGAACCCTACATGCGCCGCAAGGTAGACTATACCGACTCCTACTATCGAATCGTAGCCTAACGAAATAGCCAATGGAATAGAAATGGCTACAAACGCTATGCACTCTTCGCTCATTCCGAATATTCCTCCGAATAGGGAGAATATGATTATCATGCTGACTAATATTAGATTGTGCAGCCCGATGAATCTTACTGCGGCAAAGCGTTCCGCCTTTTTCGCTTTTTCAAGAAACAGACTGATTCCGGCATCAAGCGATTTGGTCGAGTTTATAATCCACAATGTCCCTCCGACAATCAGTATGAAAACGATGATTCCCGCCTGTTTCTCGAAGCCTTTGTATAGTGCCGTAAAGACTTGCCATGTTTGCGGGACGGAATCGGTTCGGATGTATGAAAGTTGTCCGTCATCCCCTTTGACGTATTCCCCTCCGGGAACAAACCATGTCGCTACCGCACATATTAGTATCGCCGCAAAAACTATTGCATAAGTATTCGGAAATGTGAGTTTTCTTTTTTTCATCTGTTCATTTCAACTGTAACAATCTTTCCTATAAGTTCTTTTGAGAAAGGTTGTTCCATTCTGATATAATTTCCTGTATATCCGGCTATTTTCCCCCCTTTGACGGTAGATTCGAACAATACTTCCTGCTTCGTCCCTTTGAACCTTGCAATGTATTCATTATGAAGCTTCCCACAAAGATCTTCAAGACGTTTTACCCTTTCGCTCTTGACCGATTCCTTGATCTGGCCGGGCATCTTGTCGGCAATCGTTCCTGTGCGTCTTGAATAGGGAAAAATGTGTATGAATGCCGGCCTTACCTCTTCCGCCAAAAGTCTGTATGTCTGTTCGAATTCCTCATCACTTTCGCCCGGGAAGCCTACGATGACATCTATGCCGAAAAACACATCTCCCATCTTCTCTCTGATATAGTTTATCTTCTCCTTGAAAACGGCTGTAGTGTATTTTCTCTTCATTCTCGAAAGTGTCGAATCACAGCCGCTTTGCAACGGAATATGGAAGTGGGGCTGGAATTTTGTGCCGCTTGCGATCCAGTCGATAATCTCGTCGGTGAGGAGGTTAGGCTCGATAGATGAAATCCTGTAGCGTTCAATGCCTTTTACACTATTGAGCCTTTTAAGAAGCTGCAAAAATGATAAGGTTTCTCCTCTTTTTCCGTAATCTCCGATGTTTACGCCAGTCAGGACAATCTCTTTTATCCCTTTAGCGGCCAACTCGTTGGCTTGTCCGATGATTGTATCGGCAGGTACGCTTCTGCTGTGTCCTCTCGCAAACGGAATCGTGCAATATGTGCAGAAATAGTCACATCCGTCCTGAACTTTAAGGAAAGACCTTGTCCTCTCTCCGTATGAATATGCGGCATATACCTCATCGCTCTCAAAGATGTTATCGCAACTGACTTTATTTGAGTACTCCGCGCTGTTCAAAAGAGCGATTGCAGCATCGAAAACCTTAGACTTTCCGTGCTGACCGAAAACTTTAGAAACCCCTTCTATCCCAGCTATTTCCTCTGATTTAAGCTGTGCGTAGCATCCTGTTACGATGATAGGGGCGGCAGGGTTTAGTTTGTGAACCTTGCGTATCAGGTTGCGGCACTTTTTATCGGAGTGCTCAGTAACCGTGCATGTATTAACGATATATACGTCGGCTACTTGATTTTGAGATACTTCCGTGAAACCATTCCGGACGAATTCCTGTGCGATCGATGAAGATTCCGCAAAATTCAGCTTGCAGCCTAATGTGACTAACGCTACTTTTTTATTGTTCATCAGGATAATCTAAAGTTACTGAAGAAGAATAGAGCTTGCCGCCAAGAGGAGGATTGATCTTGTCGATTCTGAGTGAGTATTTAGAAATCTGAGGAAATCTTTTTATGAGTTTATCTCCGATTCTTTTCGCTACGTTTTCGAGCAGGTGTGACTTAATCGCCATCTGTTCTTTTACAATATCGTAAAGTTCCTGATAATTAAGGGCATCCTCTATGTCGTCACTCTTCGCCGCTTTACTGAAATCGCCATGTACGGTGAGATTCACTACGAAATTGTTTCCGATAATCTGCTCCTCTTCGAAGCAGCCATGATGGGCGAAAAACTCCATGTTTTTCAGTTCGATGCTGTACATTTGTTATGCGAGTATTATAAATACGCAAGGATTTTTGCCGATTCTGATATCAGTTTCTTTCCATTGCGCTATGCTTTTTGTCTTTATGAATTCGCTCGGAAGAGTGATATTTGCTGCGATTGTCAGCATGGTTCTGCCGTTGCATGTTGATAGCAAATCTCTTAGAAGCGAATCGTTCCTGTATGGAGTTTCGATAAATATCTGACTTTGTTTCAGACGCTTAGAAAGACTCTCCATTTCACGTATTTTAGCCTTGCGGGGAGCTTCCTTTACAGGAATGTATCCGTTGAAAGTGAAGTTCTGCCCTTGGAGTCCGCTCGCCATCAGAGCCATCATAAGTGAGGACGGGCCTACAAGTGGGATAACCTTGATATCGTGCTCATGCGCCGCCGCTACAAGGATATTTCCCGGGTCTGCGACTGCGGGAAGTCCGGCTTCGGAAATAAGTCCGACATCGTGCCCTTCCAAAAGCAACTTTACATATCCGCTTCCTATAGCCGGGTCGGTGTGTTCGTTCAGTTCATAAAACTGCAGTTCTTCGATTTTACCTTTTAACCCTGCTTTGGAGAGAAATCGCCTTG
>CAMGTS010000048.1 GCA_946062035.1 uncultured Bacteroidales bacterium | reverse complement strand
TATTTTTTTCAAACCAAAGAATACCATAGCGAAAACAGATTACGAAACAATGTCACCTCTTTATGTGGTTTACAAGAGCGGGGGAGATGCAAGGCGCTGAGGATGAAGGCGACAGGAGTGCACTTTGGTACATGACTAAGCCTGAATTCCGAAAGCAACGCAGCAGGTCATCCGCTATTGCAAACCGAAAAAAAGACCAACCGTAATGTACGACATAACGATTGGTCAAAAAAACATAGTATGAAAACGATCTCAGTCGGGGTACTCCGACTCGAACGGAGGACCCCCTGCTCCCAAAGCAGGTGCGCTAGCCAACTGCGCCACACCCCGAATCCGAACTGGGTTGCAAAAGTATAAGTTATTTCAGACTTTCCAAAATATTTTTGGAAAAACTTACTATAGCTGCTCCAAAAGCCTCTTCATTGAGACTTTCTTGTTCACAATCTCCGGCAACTCTTTTATGTCGACCCTCTCTTGGGCCATCGTATCTCTATCCCTCAATGTAACCTTACCATCTGTAAGAGTATCGAAATCTACCGTAATACAATAAGGAGTACCTATAGCATCCTGTCTGCGGTATCTTCTTCCGATGGTATCTTTCTCCTCGTACTGGCAGTTGAAGTCGCAGCTCAGCTCCTTCATTATAGACTGGGCGACATTCGTGAGTTCCTCCTTCTTGACAAGCGGAAGGACAGCCGCTTTTACCGGAGCAAGAGCAGGATGGAACTTCATAACAACTCTCTCTTCGCCATTTTCCAACTTCTCCTGTTTGTATGCGGAAGAAAGGACTGCGAGAACCATTCTGTCAACACCGATAGAAGTCTCGATATCGTATGGAGTATAACTTGCATTCAGCTCTGTATCAAAGTACTGGATCTTTCTTCCGGAGAACTCCTGATGACGACGAAGGTCATAGTCTGTTCTTGAGTGGATACCCTCAAGCTCTTTGAATCCGAACGGGAAGTTAAACTCTATATCAGTAGCTGCATTTGCATAGTGAGCGAGCTTCTCGTGATCGTGGAATCTGTAATTCTCTTTGCCCAAGCCAATTGCAAGATGCCATGCAAGTCTCTTTTCTTTCCATGTCTTGAACCATTTCATCTCCTCGCCCGGCCTTACGAAGAACTGCATCTCCATCTGCTCGAACTCTCTCATTCTGAAGATAAACTGACGTGCAACAATCTCATTTCTGAAAGCCTTACCGATCTGAGCTATTCCGAAAGGAATTTTCATTCTGCCGCTCTTCTGTACATTGAGGAAATTAACGAAAATACCCTGCGCGGTTTCTGGTCTCAGATACAAAGTTCCGGTCTCATCAGATGTGTTTCCCATCTGTGTTGAGAACATAAGGTTAAACTGACGTACATCCGTCCAGTTGCGTGTTCCGGAAATAGGATCAACAATTTCACAATCTATAATGAGCTGACGAAGCGCCGCAAGATCATTCGCATTCAAAGCCTCGTTCATCTTCACACGTACATCTTCTGCTTTTTTACTCTCTCTCAGCACATTAGGATTAGTAGCACGAAACTGAGCCTCATCGAAAGCCTCACCGAATTTCTTGCGTCCCTTTTCAACCTCCTTCTCTATCTTGCCCTCAATCTTAGCGATATAATCCTCCAAAAGGACATCGGCTCTGTAACGTTTCTTAGAATCCTTATTATCAATCAACGGATCGTTGAAGGCATCAACGTGTCCTGAGGCTTTCCAGATTTTCGGGTGCATAAAGATACAAGAATCAATACCAACGATATTTTCGTTCAGCCTGACCATCGCATCCCACCAGTACTTCTTTATGTTGTTTTTAAGTTCACTGCCCATCTGGCCGTAGTCATATACAGCACTCAATCCATCGTAAATATCACTTGATGGAAAAATAAATCCATACTCTTTTGTGTGGGCGATAAGATTCTTAAAAAGTTCTTCCTGTGTCATAACTCAATCATTGTTTTACTTCCATTTCTCACCGATTTCTGCCAAAAGCTTCTGCGCAAACTCTCTCTCGCAAAGCTTCGGGTGAGGAACTCGCAAATTTACACTATTTATGCTTACCTGTTTCCACTTTCTTATATTTTGAGAAGCAGCTGCTCCTTTATCTGATTCTACTCCCTCGAATATCAGAAGCACATCTATATCTATAGTCCTGCTTTCGTAGATCCTCTCACCATTCGGAGCCGTTTGAGTGTCTTTGCTTCTAACCCGTCCCAGACGGCCTTCTATGGCCTGGCAGATATTCAGTATTTCCTCCGGTGTTTTATCTGTCACACACTCAAATACCTGATTGAAAAAGTCCTGAACAGGTTCTGAAAAAGTACCCCACGGTTTTGTCTGCATAATAGAAGACGTACACACCGCTTCATTGAGATCCGCAACCTCCAAGTAGTCCGGCAGTAGCTCTTCTATAAGCTGAATATCAGCCTCTTCTATAAGCTGCCGAGAGGACAGGACCTTACCATCTATCCTAAAATCAAGATTGCTCCCAAGCAGCAGGCACACCTTATACATCCTACAATAAGCCCAATTCCAACTTAGCTTCTTCGCTCATTCTGCTCTCGTCCCACATCGGCTCAAATACAAGTTCGATGTTCACGTCTTCGACACCGGGAACATCCTTGAGCGCATTGTTGACGTCACGTACCAAATCATCTGCAAGAGGGCATGTCGGGGAGGTCATTGTCATCTTGACGGAAACCGAATACGCACTCTCTTTCTCATCGACGTTAAGCTCGTATATCAAACCTAAATCATATATGTTCACTGATATTTCCGGGTCATAAACCTGCTTCAACGCCAAAATGCAATTTTTCTGTACCTCCTGATGTGTATATTTTTTCATATTATATAGTTCTGATTTTTTGACCAAACAAAACTTCGGCATTTAGGCGGCATGCCGTCGTTGAATTCAAATACCTATATTCTTTGCGTACAAACCCTTTCGTCAGTCTTTTTCTTCAAAGGCAAGCGCATACAGTTTTATTTGTTTTATCATCGAAACCAATCCGTTGGCCCTGGTAGGGGAGAGGTTGGATTTCAAACCTATCTCATCTATAAAACTAAGGTCTGATTTCAAGATCTCTTTCGGGGTCTGGTGATTATAAACTCTTATCAGCAAGGAGATTATACCTTTCGTGATTATCGCGTCACTGTCTGCGGAAAACACTAATCTTACCTTTTCGCCATCCGCCGCGGCAATCTCTTCAGCAGGAATATCCTCAGTCTTACAGTCTAACCATACTCTGCTCTGACACCCCTTTATAAGGTTCTCCTCTTTCTTTGCGGCCTCATCGATTATCGGGAGAGATTTTCCCAAATCAATTATGTACTGATATTTATCCATCCAGTTATCGAAAATTGAAAACTCTTCGACAATCTGCTGCTCTATTTCATTAATACTCATATACTTCCTTTTATAACCCTTACAGCAACATTGATTTAGCCCTGTTGATTGCGGCAATGAATTTTTCAGCCTCCTCGACTGTATTATAGGATGCGAAACTTGCCCTTACCACACTGTTTACGCCAAATGAGTCTAATAGCGGCTCGGCACACATCATTCCCGTCCTTACGGCGAATCCCATTTTATCCAAAAGCTGCGCTATATCCCCCGCATTACACCCCTTTACATTAAATGAAAACAGAGGGATTTTTTTTTCGGACTCAAAACCATCGTCTCCCACCCCATAGATCTCAACATCTCCGACCTCACAGGCAAGAGCGTTGAACATATATCGCTTTATTTTCGACTCCTCTTCTTTCAGGACTTTCCTTACTTCCGGTTCTCTCAGATATTCAGCATACTCCAACGCTGGTTTTAAAGAAGACGCTCCTATGAAATTAGGTGTACCAGCCTCGAATTTGAGCGGAAGTTCGGCGTATGTAGTCTTCTTATAGGTTACTGTTCCGACCATATCACCGCCGCCCATATACGGAGGCATTTCCTCTAAAATCTCCCGCTTGCCATAGAGGACACCTACGCCAGTCTCACCATAAATCTTATGCGCCGAAAAAGCATAGAAATCACAATCAAGAGCTTGTACATCAACTTTTTCATGAACTATCCCCTGAGCGCCATCCAACAATACAGGAACGTTGTAAGCATGGGAGATTTTTATTATCCGCTCTACCGGATTCACCAATCCGAGAACGTTTGAAATGTGTGTTGCGGCCACTATCTTCACTTTACCGTCCGACAAAAGCTCCTCGAGCTTATCTATGAGGAGTTCACCGTTTACGCACTGACTCGTCCCGCAGTTAGCCCCTTTCGCACCGTAATCGCAACTGCTTAGTTTTGAGGTGTTTATAGGAAGAAGCCTTATCTCGGCACCGATACTTTCCGCCGCTAATTGCCAAGGGACTATATTTGAGTGATGTGAATCCGCCGTTATAACTATGGCGTCTCCCGCTTTTAAAAACCTTCGGCAGAAACTTGATGCTACCAAGTTTATTGAAGCCGTCGTTCCGGAAGTGAAAATTACGTTTCCTCTTTCCGGCGCATTGATAAATTGGCGCACTTTTTCTCTTGCACCTTCGTAAAGTTCTGTAGATCTGTCTGACAACTCATACATCGCACGATGAACGTTGGCATTTACCTCACCGTTCATCTTTTTCAGAAGTTCAAGAACTTCAACCGGTTTCTGAGACGTTGCGGCATTATCCAGATAAACCAAAGGAACGCCGTTCATTTTCTGAGACAACGCCGGAAAAAGAGCCCTTATATTTTCAAGAATCCTGTTCATTTCAGTAGACGGCAAAATTACGCAATCTTTCTTTTAAGAGTATCATTTACACCGCATGTCTTTGACAGGCATCTGCTTTTGCCCACGTCTTTGATCCAGTAAACTGTATCTTCGGAAATGTTTGAATCCGAAGCCCTGATTTGTTACCTTTGGCGCTTACTGCAGGATATGATATTCTGCGGGCTGATCGCTAAATGCGGCTTTTATATGAAAATATACAGTTGATATGTACGACTATATCAAAGGCAAACTCACGGAAATAACCCCGACTCAGGCCATAGTGGAGACCGGGGGAATAGGATATAAATTGGAAATATCCCTTCAGACCTTTACAGACATACAATCGTTGGAAGACATAAAGCTATTCATCTACTATCACGTCAAAGAAGATATGGCTGTCTGGTATGGGTTCTTCAAAAAGGAGGAGAGGGCGATGTTCATGATGCTTATCAATGTCAATGGAATCGGCCCTAATACCGCACGAATGATACTCTCTTCCCTCACGACAGAAGAATTGAAAAACGCCATCATCAGCGATGATATTCACAAGATCAAGGCCGTAAAGGGAATCGGGCTCAAAACCGCTCAGAGAGTAATTATCGAACTCAAAGACAAGATGATAAAGGGTGGCGACACGCTCACATTGCCTCTCGGAGAAGTAAAATCTGCGGCTGCGGAAGAAGCTCTGTCAGCACTTACTATGCTTGGATTCGCTAAACCGGCATCACAAAAGGCCATTGATGCGGCGCTCAAGGCAAAACCGGGAGCTTCGGTGGAAGAAATTATTAAGATTTCACTTAAAAATCTGTAAATCAATGGATTACCAAAATATTAAAGTAAACTCCGGCAAAGCCTGGTTCTTGGCGGCAAGGCCGAAAACCCTCGGCGGTGCGGTTGTTCCTGTTTTGATTGGCGGCGGTATTTGGTATGCGATTCGAAAATATGCGACGATGCACGGATATCCAATTGAAACAACCTCTGTCCTTGATTGGTTAGTCCCGTTTGTTCTCGCATTGCTGTTTGCGCTCGTGATGCAGATTGACGCAAATTTCATCAATGATTATTTCGGTTTTAAGAATCATGAAGATACAGAGGAGCGCATAGGTCCGAAACGGGCCTGTTCAGAAGGGTGGATTACCCCAGAAGCGATGAAACGTGGTATTTTCATCGCTTCCGTTATCGCTTGCGTCATCGGTATTCCTTTGATTTACTTCGGAGGATGGTGGATGGCGGCGGTAGGGGCCATGTGCCTACTGTTCGCGTTTCTTTATACCACTTACCTGTCTCACAAAGGTTTAGGAGAGTTATTGGTCCTTGTATTCTTTGGGGTAGTGCCTGTATACTTCACATACTACGCAATGGGGGGAAGATATTTCGATTTTGACATTGTAAGTCGTCTGACGGTCAATTCAGACCTTCTCGTATTGCTTGCAGGTGTAGCGACTGGAGTTTTTACATGCTGTCTGCTGATGGCGAATAACTACAGGGACATTGATCTTGACACCAAGGTGGGAAAGAAAACTTTTGCGGTTATCATCGGAAAAAAATGGAGCAGAATTGCGTACTGTATATATGGTTGGGCAGGTATCCTGTTGTCGCTTTTCGTATATGTAACGCTTGGTAAACACTCGTTTACGGATTTTTTGTGGATTATACCTGTAATCCGACACAATACAGCCTACCTATATCTTCAAAAAGCCCATACCCCAAAGGAGCTTAATGTCGTTTTAGTGCGTGCAGCAAGTAATATCCTGATTTTTGGAATCGTGTTCTTCCTGATGTTGGTTTGGAGATAATTGCGCCTGGTAGGCACCTGATGTTTTGCAAAATGGAGGAGATTGACTAACTTCGGCTCGCTCAAACAGTTGAGAGCATATTAACTGATTTTATTTTAACTATTAGAACAATGAATACACCTAACGATCTTAAGTACTCAAAGGACCACGAGTGGGTCAAAGTTGAAGGAAACATTGCGACTGTAGGTATTACAGATTTCGCGCAGAGCCAGCTTGGCGACATAGTATTTCTTGATATCCAGAGCGAGGGCGAAGAACTTTCAGAGGGCGAGGCTTTCGGAAATATCGAAGCTGTAAAGACTGTGGCTGAAGCTCTTATGCCTGTAAGCGGCAAAGTCATAGAAGTTAATCCGGATTTGGAGAGCGCTCCTGAGACTGTAAACAGCGACCCTTATGGTGCCGGCTGGCTTGTAAAAGTGGAGATGAGCAACGCAGACGAACTCAATAGCCTTTTGGACGCTGCGGCTTACGCTGAAATCTGCAAGTAATATCGATTTTAAATCATATAAATTCAATTTAGGTGGCCGGCGTTATGCGTTTGGCCACCTTTTGTATTAGACTATGTGACATAAACGCCACGCAACGGCATAATATCAATCAATATGAGCACATCTTTTGGCAGCGACAATCACTCTGGGGTTAACCCATTAATTCTAAAAGCAATAGAAAAAGCCAACAACGGGTATGCGGTTGCATACGGAGACGACCCGTATACCATGAAAATCTTACATAATATCGAGAAACTTCTCGGCGGAAACTGCAAAGCGGCGTTTGTCCTCAACGGTACAGGAGCAAATGTTGTCGCCCTCTCAACATTTCTCAATGGCGGATGCTGTATCCTTGCTCCTAAAAGCGCCCATATTTTAGAAGATGAATGCGGTGCGGTAGAGAAATTCTCAGGATGCAAGATTATCCCGTTAGAGTGCACTGCGGGAAAAGTTTCACCGGAAGCGGTCAAAGAACAATTTGAACTTCTCGTTGGAGACCAGCACAAATCCCAACCTGCTATTCTTTCAATATCCCAACCGACAGAGTTTGAAACCCTATACACGATAGAGGAGATAAAAGCTCTTGCAGATCTAGTACACAAAAACGGGTGTTACCTGCATATTGACGGCTCGAGGATATCCAATGCGGCGGCGGCAATGGGAAAATCAATAAAAGAAATTGTAGCGGACACGGGTGCTGATGTCTTGTCTTTCGGCGGAACCAAAAATGGAATGCTGATGGGCGAAGCCGTAGTCGTTCTCAATGCAAAAAGAAATAAAGTTTTTGCGGAAAGGCTTAAATTCATTCGAAAGCAGGCGACACAGCTCTATTCAAAGAACCGTTTCATTGCCGCACAATTTGATGCCTATCTCAAAGACGACTTCTACCTGAAGATGGCCGGACCCTCCAATTCTATGGCAAAACTATTGGAGAAAGAGCTTAAAAAAATCAAAGGCGTTAAACAGACCAAGAAGGTTGAGACCAATGCGGTGTATATTTCATTAATAAACCTGTCCGAAGAGAAGATAAATGAACTTCAAAGGAAGTATAACTTTCATATTTGGACACCATCTATTAAAGAGGTGCGATTAATGTGTTCCTGGAATACCACAGAAGCAGACATACAAGAAAT
This sequence comes from uncultured Bacteroidales bacterium, assembly GCA_946062035.1. Lineage (GTDB taxonomy): Bacteria > Bacteroidota > Bacteroidia > Bacteroidales > UBA932 > Egerieousia. The sequence continues at coordinate 41 of CAMGTS010000048.1, read as the reverse complement.
CGTCAGTGATTTTAGAGAGTGTTTTCAAAAACAGGCCTTTT
>CAMGTS010000047.1 GCA_946062035.1 uncultured Bacteroidales bacterium | reverse complement strand
CCCCGGAACATTCAAGGATTCCAATACTCCTCCCGCAAGTTGGTTGAATACCGCACCCAACATTCCTCCCGCAAGGCCGAGGGCATACAGTCTGATATATGAAAGTACATCACTGACAAGCCCGGTAACCGTATTGTACGATTCCCAAAGCCCTGAACCGAAATTGATTAGCGGATTGCGGTGCAGATTGTTGAGGAAGAAAATCCCTATAGCTGAAACGATGCCGAGAACGATGATAATCACTTTCGTTACCGCACTTGACATGACACCTGCAAGTCCGATTGCACCTATAATGACTCCGCCGACTATGAGCAGTGTCCATCCTATAGTTCCTAATGAATAGCCTAACCCCTTATTCTTGACGGCATATATCATTTTGACCACCATAGCGACGCAGATATGCACCACACCGATAATGACTGAAAGTACCATTTGTGTATCATATCCGGCTATTTTCCCCGTTACCATGAACTTTTTCATCTGTGCGGGAATCCAACTGACTTGTGATATATCTACTCCGAAAAATGTGTGCAGGATGATTCCTATCACAAAAGTAGCGACTCCGAGTACTGTGATGAGCGGAGCCATTCCTTTCATGGATGCGCTTTTTTTAGCTATAATACCGATTGCAATCAGCATCAATCCGTATCCTGCATCTCCCATGCACATTGCGAAAAACAATGTGAAGAAGATGGAGATGTACGGAGTCGGGTCAAATTCATCGTATTTCGGTCTGCCGTACATGTCGGTAAGCATGGTGAACATTCTTGTAAACCTGTTACCACTAAGTTCGATAGGCGGATTATCATCCACTGTCGCGGCATCACAGGTATAATATACACCATCCGAATTAGCTGAAAGATAATTCTTTACAACCTCATTATTCTCAACTGGCGCAAATCCTGTAAAAACGTCAAGCGTGTTTTCAGCCGCTTTATCAGAACTTCCCGCCGCAAGATAAAGATCAGCCTTGGCCTCCAAATTGGCGATATGCTTCTCTATAAGCCCGGTCTTGATACTTTCAAGATAAAGTGCTTTAAGCGTATTCTCAATCTCAGTTTTGATTCCGGCCGCCTTCTGTTCTTCGACCTCAGCAGGATTCTCCGGAAGATTGGTCTCCGCTAATTTTAATTTGATCTCCTCACCAGGCTGACCGAGAATCACGAAACAGGTTTTGTTTTCGTCCTGATTCAGTATCTGAAGAGGATATTTATCCGCAAGTGAACTGTCGAAACTTTTTGTCGAAGCTATATAGAAGTGGGGGATATATCCTAAAGCTTTTATCCTATCTACATCGCTTCTGTGGAAAGTACCCCATACTTCGGCGTTCGCTATATTCGCTTTGGCTGTACTCAGCTGAGATTCAAGATCTTTCTTTCTATCAAAAAGTTCAGCCACACGGCGAAGGAGTTCTTCAGCCTTTTCCGCGGAATACTTCTCGCTTTCACTTTCAGCGATGATAGGCGAGCCACTCTTTATCATCTGCTCTTTTATAGTGACAAGCTGTCTGACGACTTTTTTGTATCTCGCTATATCTTCAAACATCTCTTTCGAGGCGTTGTCAATTGGCTTACTTTTCCTTGTAATATCCACGACACCAAGGGTCTGGATGCCTTGGAGGAAATTTCCGGCGTCTTTGTGAAATATCACAAAGTCGTATTTGGTCATTTGTTTAATCATTGTTTTCCTCCTCCTCGTGTCTTTGTTTTACAATCTTCTGAGCCGCCTTTGAAAGATTCTCCTCATCTTCCATATATCTCTTGATTTTTCTTATGGCCTCCTGATAACCAGGTATCTGGACTTTCTCGTAGAGATTCACCTTTTGGGTTGTCTTCTTGCGGGAGTAATCCAATATCCTCATCTTTTCTGTATAGATCTCAGATTCGATACCAATCTGGGCCATCTTCTGGAGTATGAGTATTCCGTCGGAATACCAAAGCGGTTTCTTGAAAAGATCGAAATCCTTTATGTCATACACTATGCTCTCCAATGCAGGAGTCTTTATACCCGCTACCTTTTCGGTTTTAAGTTGCACATCCTTTATAGAGATTAGTCCCGGTTCGAACTCATTCCAAAGCGGAGCTAAATAATCGTATGACTTTAAAGTATTTTCTAACTCTTCCAAAAGCTGTTCGCTTTTCTTTTTGGCACTCTTCACCTCGACCCTTAACGCACTCTCCTTATTCTTAAGAGTAGGCAAGGCATTGGCCCTGATCTTAAGCTGTTTGTTAAGAGTGTTGAGTGAAGTTTTGTTATATTGAAACTTTATTGCCATAAATAACTGAAAGCCAAATTATTATGCTTTATCCCAGTGTTCGTCGATAAACTTCTGCCTGATACCCAACTCTTCAGGCTTGAAATATTTCTTGAAAAGGGACCATGCCGTATCCAACATTTCGTCAATCTTGATATTTACATCAATCGCAAGCAGTTTTGTCGAATACTCTTTGGCGTAATCCAAGCATCTCAAATCGTAATCACTCAAATCGAAACCGTTTTCGAGTTTGGTCTTTGCATTGGCCGCATCGGCATAGAGCCTTACACCTGTATTCATAACCTGACTATGATCTTCTCTGGTCTTCTTGCCTATAACCAACTGTTTAAGACGTGAAAGGCTTCTGAACGGGTCAACAATGACTTTGCCGGTATCGCTGTCTTTACGTAGATATAGCTGGCCCTCAGTAATATATCCTGTGTTATCCGGAATAGCGTGCGTAATGTCACCATCATTCAGCGTGGTAACCGCAATGATAGTTATTGAGCCTCCGTCAGGAAGCTGAACAGCTTTTTCGTAGATTTTCGCAAGATCTGAGTAGAGAGAACCAGGCATTGAGTCCTTAGACGGAATCTGGTCCATACGGTTGCTCACGATACTCAACGCATCCGCATACAATGTCATATCTGTCAGAAGTACAAGTACTTTCTCATTCTTGTCAACTGCGAAATATTCCGCTGCCGTAAGAGCCATATCAGGTATAAGAAGTCGCTCTACAGGAGGTTGTTCCGTCGTATTGATGAAGCTAATAATCTTGTTCAGTGCACCGGCATCTTCGAATTTCTGACGGAAAAACAAGTAATCATCGTTTGAAAGCCCCATTCCGCCGAGAATAATCTTGTCAACATCAGCTCTTAAAGCGACCTCCGCCATCACTTCGTTGTACGGCTGGTCCGAATTGGCGAAAAATGGAATCTTCTGGCCTGATACCAAGGTGTTGTTTAAGTCAATACCCGCTATACCTGTAGGGATAAGTTCTGAAGGCTGTCTTCTCTTGAACGGGTTGACGCTCGGCCCTCCGACATATCTCTTATCACCGCTTACCTTAGGACCGCCGTCAATAGGGTCACCGTAAGCGTTGAAAAATCTTCCGCTAAGCTCGTCACTTACATTGAGTGCAGGTGGTTCACCAAAGAATTCGACATGTGCGTTCGTAGGTATACCCTCGGTACCTGAGAATACCTGAAGGGTTACATTGTCCCCTTTGATTTTGACGACTTGCGCCAATTTACCTGCTACGGTAGCAAGTTCGTCGTTGGAAACATCTGTAGCTTTGAGAGTTACAGTGGCCTTGGTTATGGCCTCCAATTTTGTATATATTCTTTGATAAACGTTAGCTGGCATGGTTAGAGGCTTTATTATATTGATCTAAGTATTTGTTGAAATCATCGCTCTTGTAAACTGAGTAGTTGAGCTGCCTCAATATATTGATGATGTTCTTGTAGTAGCTGATGCACTGCTCGAAGTTCTCGAATTCGATATCCTTGTCGCACTCATTCAGTATGATATCCAACATGAATTCCTGTCTTTCAAGCGGGCAGTTCGCATCGATCGCATCGAATGCGTCCTGTTGCAAAAGGATAAAGTCAACAAGCTCGCTCTTCCAGTATCTGAGATGGTAGTCCATAGGAACACCGTCATCACCGAGAATGTTGATCTGGTCGTAAGCCTCTTTTCCACGAAGGATGATATTCCTCGCTTTGAGTACTTTCTCCACCCATCCTTTTGATATTCTTTTCTCGAAATATTCGTGCATTTCCGGATATTCCAAGTATTTTGAGTATGAATCCAACGGGTCGATAGCAGGATATCGCTTGCTGTCCGCTCTACCCTGATTAAGTGCGTAGAAACATCTTGCGCACTTCTTTGTCGATTCAGTAACAGGCTCTTTCAAGTTGCCTCCCGCAGGAGATACTGTTCCGAGGAACGTTACAGAGCCTGTCTCTCCGTTGCGGAGAACAACGATTCCGGCGCGAGAATAGAAGTTCGATATGATTGAAGAAAGGTCAACAGGGAAGGCGTCCGCACCCGGAAGCTCCTCCATTCTGTTTGACATCTCTCTAAGAGCCTGTGCCCAACGAGATGTAGAGTCGGCGAGCAGGAGAACTTTGAGTCCCATTGCCCTGTAGTATTCTCCGATTGTCATCGCCGTATAGACGGACGCTTCACGGGCGGCGACAGGCATATTTGAAGTATTACATATAATGGTAGTCCTTTCTATCAATTTTCTCCCTGTTCTCGGGTCATCGAGTTCCGGGAACTCTTTGAAGATTTCAACAACCTCATTCGCACGCTCACCACATGCCGCCATTATGATAATGTCTGCTTCAGCCTGCTTTGCGATCGCATGCTGAAGAACTGTCTTCCCACAACCGAAAGGTCCCGGAATAAAGCCTGTACCTCCCTCTGCGATAGGGTTGAAAGTATCTATAGCCCTTACACCAGTCTCAAGAACCTTATAAGGTCTTGGTTTCTCTTTATAGCATTTGATGGCGACTTTTACCGGCCATTTTTGTATCATGCTGACGTTCAGATCGTCTCCTTTTTCATTCGTGAGTACTGCAACGGTGTCCTCCGCTTTATATGTTCCTGCTGAGACAATGCTTTTAACGGTGTATTCACCTGTAAATGAGAATGGTACCATTATCTTGTGAGGCAACCATCCTTCTTTTACCTCTCCGAGCCAATCAGCTGCAAGCACTTTATCGCCTGCCTTTGCGATAGGGGTGAACTCCCATTCCTTTGTAGGATCAATCGCAGCGGTATATTCACCTCTTTGGAGGAATACCCCCTCCATTGTCGCAAGATTGTCTTGAAGACCATCGTAATTGCTTGACAGCAAGCCCGGACCGAGGGTGACCTCAAGCATTCTGCCTTCGAATTCAACACTGTTTCCGACTTTAAGTCCTCTGGTACTTTCATATACCTGAACCTGTGCCGTACTGCCGTTTACCTTGATGACCTCGGCCATCAATTTTATTCCGTCCAAGTCAATATAGCACAACTCATTCTGTGCGACCGGACCATTAACCTCCACAGCAACAAGGTTGGAAACTATACCGGCTACTTTACCCGTTGTTTTCATCTGTCGTGTAACTCAATTTTGTTTTATCGTAAGTAGACCTTACTTCGTCTACAAGTTTTTTAAAAAGAGATTTACCTTTCTCCTTATCCAATATATTCCATCTGTCGACCAATTTTCCTTTAGCTAAAAACGCAAGGATATTATCGATGCAAAACAGGTCGAAAAGTGTGAATTCGTTGATTTTGCCCCATTTGAAATCGTCCAGCTCTTTTTCTTTCTCTACTATGTTTCCATTTTTGAATATAGAATCGAGTTTACGCTCGTCTTCTTGCTCTAAGTGTGATTCCAAATCCAGGGAGTAAGCCGCTACCTTTTGGCTTGCGGTTTCAGGTGCGAACAGTCTTTTTGAAACGCTCTCGACTTTTTTATTTCTGATCGCAAGATCGAGGGCGTAATAGTCTCTGACGAAATGGCTTCTGCTCCCGAGAGCGGAGTTGTAGAACTCTTTTGAAAGATTCTCCTCTACGAATCCCTTCTCTAAGAGATCTATCAACGCCTTGTCCTTTTTCGAACATTGCGAATAGATCTCATCGCGAAGTTTTGTATAGTTGAACCCTTTATCCTCTCCGCCCGGGGATAGAAGCGGCAATCCGGCAATTATGTAATGATAATTATTCACCGAACAACAGTTTTCTTGTCTTTGGTCTTAAGTACTGAGATATGATTTTTCCGAATGAATCTCCTGAAAAATCAATGAAATAGCCGCTGTCTTTGCGACTGATCTTGAATCCTTGATTAAGATCCCTGTCAAATGCGACGTCCAGACCAGCTGAGCACTCTTTTTCGATTTCATTCTTCAGGAAATCGCTGATCTGCTCTTTCATGGCCTGTGGAAGTACTAATTCCAAAGGTTTTGCGTTTTCGTCCGGTTTGAACGACCCGACTACAGTCTTGATGAGAGACTGGAGGAACTCCTTGTCGTTCAGAGATTCGGCAACAGGCGCTTTGATGCTCTTGGCTTCGATTACATTCTCGATCTTCTCTTTGATTGCGGAAATGGTCTGGGTCGCTGACATCTTGATATCGCTCTCAGCCTTGACCTTAAGCTCTTCGCTCTCTTTTTGAGCGTCCGCGAGAATTTTTTCAGCCTCTTCTTTTGCTTTAGCGACTATATCCGCCGCTTCATTACGGGCTTTTGCCAATAGAGCATCCGCCTCCTGCTTACCTTTAGACAGGCCCTCTTTATAGAGCCTGTCTGTAAGTTCCTGCAATTTATCTTGCATAATTTTTATGTTTTAGTCTTTATTAGCCTGCAAGGAATCCAAGAAGGATACCTGCCGCTACGGCACTACCGATAACGCCTGCTACGTTAGGACCCATAGCGTGCATCAAAAGGTAGTTCCTTGGGTCGTATTTCTGACCCTGAACGTGCGAAACTCGTGCCGAATCCGGTACGGCAGAAACTCCGGCGTTTCCGATAAGAGGATTGATTTTGTTACCCTCTTTGAGGAACAAGTTCATAATCTTGCAGAAAAGAACTCCACCGAATGTTGCGCATACGAATGAACAAGCGCCAAGGACGAAGATAAGTACAGACTTCATCTGAAGGAACTTGTCAGCCTGAGTTGAGCAACCTACCGTAATACCTATAAGGATTACGACGATATCGTTGAGAGGTCCTCTTGCGGTCTCTGCGAGTCTTCTTGTAACACCGCTCTCTTTGAGCAAGTTACCGAAGAACAACATACCAAGAAGCGGAATGCCTGATGGTACAAGGAACGCTGTCAAAAGGAAGCCGACGATAGGGAAAATAATCTTCTCCTGCTGAGATACGACTCTTGGAGCCTTCATCTTGATAAGTCTCTCCTTGTTTGTTGTGAGAAGTCTCATGATAGGCGGCTGGATTACAGGCACCAATGCCATATAAGAGTAAGCCGAAACAGAGATCGCTCCTACCAAATCCGGTGCAAGCTTACCTGAAAGGAAGATGGCTGTAGGGCCGTCTGCGCCACCGATAATACCGATAGCACCCGCTTCTGCCGGGGTAAATCCAAGTAAAAGCGCTCCGATGTATGCGCAGAATATACCGATCTGTGCCGCTGCACCTACAAGAAGAAGTTTCGGATTTGAAATAAGCGCAGAGAAATCGGTCATCGCGCCAATACCGAGGAAGATCAACGGAGGATAGAATCCTCTCTTGACACCTTGATACAGAATGTTCAGGACAGAGCCATCCTCGTATATACCTACCTGCAGACCAGGGAACAAAGGAATGTTTCCTATAATCATACCGAATCCGATCGGAATCAGAAGAAGTGGTTCCCAATCCTTTTTGATAGCAAGGTAGATAAACACAAGGCCAATGAGGATCATAATGATATGTCCCCATGTGGCATTGGCAAAACCTGTGTACTGGACAAACTGTTTAAGGTTCGCTATTATATTTGATTCCAGTATCATAGTTTCCTAAACAACTTATCCTATAACTGCAATTACGTCGCCCTCCTGAACAGAGTCGCCCTTCTTAACCTTGATTTCTTTGATAACGCCGTCAGCGGTAGCCTCTATAACGTTCTCCATTTTCATAGCCTCAAGAACAACGACTTTATCGCCCTTCTTAACAGTATCGCCTACATTTACCGCTGTGTCAAGGATAACACCTGGAAGCGGTGAAGTAACCTTTGCTCCTGCGGCTCCGGCAGGTGCAGGGGCTGCTGCAGGTTTCGGTGCGGATACAGGTGCACTTGCAGGTCTTGATACAGGTGTAGCGACCACGTTACTTACGGTTCCGCCAACTTCTTCAATTTCAACGTTATATTCGTTGCCGTTAACTTTAACTTTATATTCTTTCATGATATTTTGGATTTTCTTTGGGTTATGGATTATTTGATTTGCGGATCTTGC
>CAMGTS010000046.1 GCA_946062035.1 uncultured Bacteroidales bacterium | reverse complement strand
CTCTATTCTTACTCTTGCGCCTATTACAGTTATTCCCTCTTCATCTCCGATCAAAGGGTTCAAATCCATCTCGACTATTTCGGGCGCAGCCATGCAAAGCGCTGATACCCTTCTGATTGTTTCGTTGAGCATAACCTGGTTTACACCCTCCTTGCCTCTGTATCCCTGGATAATAGGGTAACTCTTGAGGGAACTGATCATGTCGTTCGCCTCCGCGACTGAAACAGGCGCAAGGCTGAAGCTGACATCTTTCAACGCTTCTATGAATATTCCTCCGAGTCCGCACATTATCATCGCTCCGAAGTTCTTCTCTCTTTTTGCTCCGATGAAAAGTTCAGTCGAGAGTTCGTTGAGCATCGGCTGGACTATAAACCCGGTAACCTCTTCGATATTCAGCATCCTGAGGTACTCGGTGCGGAGAGTATGCTCGTCAGTAATGTTCAGGGAGATTCCGTCCACCTCGGTCCTGTGGAATGGGCCGATCGCTTTCAATACGACCGGATAGCCGATTGAGATAGCCGCTTTCGCCGCCTCTTCCGGTGTGTTCACCAAGGCTTGTCTCACTCTGTCGATGCCGCTTGCATCAAGCAGCTGTTGCACCATAAACGGAGGAATCCACCCGTCTGGACAATCATCAATTACTCGCTTGATGATTCTTTTGTCGATGGCGGGAGATGAACTGTCATCAAACACTTTCGGATAGTTGATGACATTGGCCAACGCTTTGCCGAACGTCACTTCATCGTGGAAAGTAATTCCGCCTTTATTGTGGAACTCGTTGATGTACTCTTCGTAGTTCGATGCGGACGGAAATAGAGGGTAGATTGGTTTTTCGGTATCCCTGATTTTTCTGAACATTACATTGTAGACTTCGGAAGTGTCGCTCATACAGCGGCAGCCGAAGATTACTGCTATAGCGTCGATTTCCGGATCTTTATCGTATTTGTCTATCAGTGAGGAGATTTGCCCCGCTGATTTGCCGAAGCTGAAATCCTCGAAGAAAATATTGGATACGTTGACCCCCTCGCTTGCAAGAGCATCTGAAAGCATTACCGCAGGTCCTCCCGCCTGGGTCAGGATGGCGATTTTGTTACCTGCCGGGCGTGCCTTGTGCAGTATTGCGGCGATATTCATCATTCTCTCCCGACCGTATGCCCTTATTATACCGCATTTCTTGAAAAGTGCTCCGACAGCGTTGGTCGGTGATGTCAAAACGCCCGTATGTGATATCCCGGAGCTTACTTCGTCGTTGCTGCAACCGCCCTTAATGGCGACGATTCCTATCCCACGTTTAACCATGGCTCTGCAATGTTCGAGCATGGAGGTCGCATCCGTTATTTTTTCGATATATATGGCTATTACCTTGTGGGCATTCGGATTAGTCATGTTGTCGTTGTCCATCCACTCCAACACATCTTCAACAGATGTGAAGTCGGAGTACCCTACGGAAAAGATATTGTTGATTCTCAGGCCATACTTCTTTGCTGCCTCAATCATGAACGAAATGGTGGTTCTTGATGAAGAGATAATATCTATACCGTCATTGACGCTTGGTAAGGTGTCTGTGTATAATCCTGAATATGAGGGCGTAAAAACTCCTGCGGAATTTGGCCCTACAACAGATACCCCATACTCTTTCGTGAGCCGGCTGAGTTTTTTCTCCGCTTCATAGTGTGGCATCGGTGTTCCGTCGGGATTTTTGCCTGTTATTCTGTCTGGATATATTATGATAGCCTTACACTCTTTTTTGGTGACGAGCGTTTCGATAGCCTTTACACTGTTTCCGTCATCCTCAGCGATTATGGCAAGGTCAGTATCTGGTATTTCCATTATATCCCGGTAGGTCCTGAACCCTTGTACACTTGGTTCATTGGAATTGACGACGAAAATCTTTCCCTCGAAATTGCTTATAATCAAGTTTTTGAGAGCACTTCCGCCAGGCGTTACAGGGTCGTTGGTGCCTCCTACGACCGCAATGCTCTTTGGAGAAATCAGCTGCTTTGTAATCATACTATTGCCTTAATAACAAGTTCTTACGCATCAAAGGCCGGATTTTCAGCCTGTTTTATGACGCTGACACTATCATAACAAATTTAGTAAATCTCTTTTGAATGCAAACCGGATACAGAACCGAGTTGATTCAAGCGGAGTCAAGCTTGCTTGAACTATATCAAAATAAATGCTTAACTTTATACTCAATATGGGAAAGTTATTTATTAGCGACGTTTACCTGAACGGTAAACAGAAAGATATCCTCATCAACGGTGATAAAATCGAGAAGATTGCCGCAACCAATCCTGCGACTTTAAGCAAAATGCAAAAAGAGAAGGTTAAGGTTATCGATGCGAAGGGGATGGCTGTAATTCCAGGTTTTGCGAATATGCATACTCACGCAGCGATGACTATGATGCGTGGCGCACAGGAGGATTCAAAATTGAAAAAATGGCTTCACGCTATTTGGAAACGTGAGGCGAAACTCAACGACGAGATAGTGTATTATGGTACAAAACTCGCTTGTATTGAGATGATTAAAAGCGGTACTACTCTATATAACGACCAATACTTCTATCCCGATACGGCGGCTTTGGCGGCTACCGAGATGGGGCTCAGGTCATGGCACTCATACGTCTTCTTGGATCTTGGCAACAAGAAAAAGGCTGAGACCCAGAGAGAGCAGTGTCAGAAGATGTTTGAGCGTTCGAAGTCATGGAGTCCGCTGACAAAATTCGAAGTCGCTGTTCATGCGCCTTATTCTGTCTCAGGAGATAACGTTAAATGGGCCGCTGACTTCGCAAGGGATAATAACCTGATGCTCCATATCCACATTGCGGAGACAGGGCAGGAGAGGTTGGACTGCTTGCGCAAATACAAATGCTCGCCTGTCGAATATCTTGATAACATGGGGCTTTTCGGTCCTAACATTATTGCGGCGCATTGTATATGGATAGACGAAAAGGGGATTGAGACCCTCGGCAAGAATCATGTCACGGTCGTTCACAATATCAATTCCAACTTGAAGTTAGCGTCTGGATATAAGTTTAAGTTTCAGGAGCTTATAGACGCAGGAGCTAATGTCTGCATAGGTACTGACGGTGTGGCCTCTTCAAACAATCTTGATGTTTTGGAGGCGATGAAGACAGCCGCTCTTGTGCAGAAAGCATGGAGAAAAGATCCGAGCGCCATTCCTCTTCATGAACTTATGGGATGCGCCTGTGAAAACGGCTACAAGGCTTTCGGACTGAACGGCGGAAAGATAGAGGCCGGCACTCTCGCGGATATGTCCCTGATACGCATCGATAACTATGCGTTTACCCCTAATATCAACTTCCTTGCGAACCTGGTCTATTCGGCACATTCGGATTGTGTCGACACTGTCATCTGCAATGGAAAGATTCTGATGAAAGGGCGCAAAATCAAGGGCGAGGAAGAGATATGCGCAAAGGTTGCCGAGTTGGCGAAGGATTATGTATAGAAACATTAAAAAATTACAGATATGTTAGAAGCAGAAAGCAGAATTTACCAGGCGGCGGATTACATCAAGTTGAAAATCGGCGCAAGAAAGCCTGTTGCGGGTATTATTTTGGGTAGCGGACTTGGTTCGCTCGCCGATAAAATCGAAGATGCGGTAGTTATTCCATACAAGGAAATACCTTACTTTCCGATGTCTACAGCGGTAGGTCATAAGGGTAATCTTATCATAGGCACTCGCGGAGGAAAATGTGTAGTCTGTATGCAGGGACGTTTCCATTATTACGAGGGCTATACGATGGAGCAGGTCACTATAGGTGTGAGAGTCATGAAAGTCCTCGGCGCTGAGTACCTTTTCGTCTCATGCGCTTGCGGCGGTCTTAATCCTACATTCAAGGTAGGGGATATCATGGCGATAAAAGATCATATAAATCTTTTGCCTAACCCGTTGATCGGTAAGAATTTCGAGACTTTCGGGACACGCTTCCCTGATATGTCGCATCCTTACGACGCTGAATTGATAAGAAAGGCTCACGCTATTGCCCAGAAGAACGGCTTTGATATTAAAGAGGGTAACTATGTGGCCGGTACGGGTCCTTCATACGAGACTAAGGCTGAGTACAAGTTCTTCCATCTTATCGGTGGTGACGCTGTCGCGATGTCTACAGTTCCGGAAGTCATCGTAGCACGCCATTGCAGCATGAAGGTTTTCGGAGTCTCCATCATCACTAACGCTTCGGCGGAGACAGAGAATGAGGACTTTGTAAACGATGAACAGGAGGTCATCAAGGCTGCGGACGCTGCGGTAACAAGAATGACGGCTTTGTTTACAGGCTTGATAGCTTCTATCTAATCGATAATCTGACTGATGATCAGATTTTTGAGTCTTGCGAGCGGCAGCAGCGGGAATTGCTATTTTTTCACTGACGGCGCTGTCGCTTTCATGATTGATGCAGGAGTCGGGCCGAGAATCGCCCAAAAAAGACTTGCCCCGTATGGGTTGACTCTCAATGATTTGGATTTTATACTCATAACGCACGACCATATAGACCATATCAAGGCATTAGGGATCATCTCTTCGAAATTCAGCAAGCCGATATATACGACCGAAAAACTGAAGGGGGCTTTGATGAATCATTCCTGCACAAGAGGCAAGGTGGGTGGTAATATCAAGGTTATCAATACGTTGGAGGAAACTGAGATTTGCGGAGTGAAGGTCGTTCCGTTCCCTGTACCTCACGATGCGACTGAAACTGTAGGGTATTATATAGAGTTTGGCGGCAAAAAGATAGTCATTGTTACCGATTGCGCTTCGGTTACGCCAGAGGTGATTGAGTTTTCGGAAAAGGCCGATGTGCTGATTTTTGAGGCGAATTATGATGAGGAGATGCTTGCGAATGGTCCATACCCTCAGCTTCTTAAGATTAGAATCGCGAATGGAGGTTCAGGACATTTGAGCAATACTCAGTCGGCAGCTGCGCTAAAAGAGATATATTGCGGCAGGAAAGGTGAGTTGTCCCATGTATTCCTCTGCCATCTCAGCGACAATAACAATACGCAGCAGATTGCTTATGAGACTGTGAACAAGGCTTTGGCCGAGGTCGGGGCGGAAGGTGTTCGTTTAGAATGCCTGAAAAGGGGGCGACCTTCGGAACTTTACGAATTATAAACTAAAACCTTAATATTAAGTAAGATACATTAAGGGCCTTTCGATGGCTTTCATAGAGAATCTATGCATGGATCGGGTCTTGATGTATCACAAAATTTAACTGTTATGAGAAAATATTTAGCTGAAATGTTCGGGACTATGGTTCTCGTACTGATGGGCTGCGGCGTGGCTGTCAGTCTTAACTGCACATCTAACTGCGCTGAGGTTGCAAATGCCGGCACTGTTATCGGCACCGCACTGGCTTTCGGCCTTTCGGTCGTTGCTATGGCATATGCTGTCGGCGGTGTGAGCGGTTGCCATATCAACCCTGCAATCACACTCGGTGCGCTCCTTTCCGGAAGAATAGGCGGCAAGGACGCTGCGATGTATATCATTTTCCAGTGCATCGGCGCATTTATCGGTTCAGCTTTGCTCTATCTGCTTACTTCCAATGTCGAGGGACTTGCAGGGACAGGCGCAAACGATCTTCAGGCAGGTGTGAGTGTAATGGGCGGTCTCTTGGCCGAAATCATCTTCACTTGCATATTCGTACTTGTTGTTTTGGGCGCAACCTCAAAGACAAACGGCGCTACCAATAACTTCGCAGGCCTTGCAATCGGTCTTGCGTTAGTGCTTGTTCACCTTGCATGTATCAGATACACAGGAACATCTGTAAATCCTGCACGTTCATTGGCTCCGGCGGTATTCCAGGGCGGCTCAGCTCTTTCAAACCTTTGGATCTTTATAGTAGGTCCGTTTGTAGGAGGCGCATTGGCCGCAGGTATCTGGGGTATCATTGCAGGTTGCAACTGCGGTTGTTGCAAGAAAGCTGAATAGTTTCTGACTATCAGTAGATTGACTTAGATTAAAGTGACGAAAACAGAGCGTAAAGAGAATTGAGAAGGGACAATCATGTGGAAATCAGACTTTAAGCCGAAATTTTTTACAACGATAAAGAGTTACAATAAGACGATGTTCATACAGGATCTGATGTCCGGTGTCATCGTCGGAATAGTCGCACTTCCTCTTGCCATCGCATTTGCGATAGCATCCGGAGTCACTCCCGAAAAAGGTATCATTACCGCCATCGTAGCTGGATTTATCATATCGTTTTTAGGAGGAAGCAAAGTCCAGATAGGAGGGCCGACAGGAGCATTTATCGTTATAGTTTACGGCGTAGTGCAGAATTACGGTCTGAGCGGTTTGGCTATAGCGACGGTAATGGCTGGTATTATCCTGCTGTTGCTTGGAATATTCAAGATGGGAACAGTCATCAAATTTATCCCGTATCCTATAGTCATCGGTTTCACAAGCGGTATCGCACTTACGATTTTCACGACCCAGATTCCGGATCTTTTCGGCCTTACATTCGGCGCTGAGAAAGTGCCTGGCGATTTTGTCGGAAAATGGGCGCTCTATTTCCGTCACTTTGATACTGTTAACTGGTGGAACGCTCTTGTCGGGGTCGTCAGCGTTCTCATAATAATTCTTACCCCTAAGTTTTCACGCAAGATTCCGGGTTCTTTGGCTGCCATAATTCTTGTAACTGTCGGTGTATGGGCGCTTAAGACCTATGGAAATATAGGTGGCATAGATACGATTGGAGACCGTTTCTCGATAAGTTCATCACTTCCGTCAGCCGCTTTACCTACTATCACTTGGGCCGCCGTCAGGGAGCTGTTCCCGATAGCGATTACAATCGCGGCTTTGGGTGCCATAGAATCGCTTCTCTCCGCTACAGTAGCTGATGGTGTGATAGGGGACAGACACAACTCAAATACTGAGCTGATGGCTCTTGGCGTAGCGAATATCATAACACCGATTTTCGGAGGTATCCCTTCTACAGGTGCGATCGCAAGGACTATGACCAATATCAACAACGGCGGTAAGTCGCCTGTCGCCGGAATCGTCCATGCGGTTGTATTGCTGCTGATTCTTCTTTTCTTCATGCCATTCGCGAAGTATATCCCGATGGCTTGCCTTGCGGGAGTGCTTGTAGTTGTGTCATACAACATGAGCGGATGGAGAACCTTTAAGGAACTTCTTAAAAACCCTAAGACAGATGTAGTTGTCTTGCTTCTGACATTCTTCCTTACAGTGATTTTCGATTTGACTATTGCGATTACCGTGGGACTGCTTATAGCCTGCATCCTTTTCATGAAGCGTGTCATGGAGACTACCGAAATCTCTGTCATCAAGAACGAGATCAACCTGAATGCAGGAACTGATGTGCAATCTGCGGATGATGAGAAACTTGCTGTGCCAAAGGGCGTTGAGGTATACGAAATCAACGGCCCGTACTTCTTCGGTATAGCGACCAAATTCGAGGATATCATGGACTCGATGGGTGACCGCCCGAAGGTCAGGATTATCCGTATGCGCCGTGTGCCGTTTATCGATTCGACCGGCATCCACAATCTTGCGACCTTGTGCAGGATGAGCAAAAAAGAGCATATTGAGGTCGTCCTCTCAGGTGTGAACGAGAATGTCCATAAGGCACTTGAAAATTCAGGCTTCTATCAGCTTCTCGACGAGCGCAACATCTGCTCACATATCAACCTCGCCGTCAAGAGGGCAGAGGAGATAGTCGGCTGAGTGTCAACTGCGATATAAAATAAACTGCAAGCCGAAAGCAGAGAAACGTTCCGACAATTTCTCTGCTGAGGCGCCGCGTTTATATGACGAAGTATAAAATAAACTGCAAGCCGAAAGCAGAGAAACGTTCCGACAATTTCTCTGCTGAGGCGCCGCGTTTATATGACGAAGTATAAAATATGTATCAAGAAGCAGACACAGAATCATCCGGCGATACCCAAGTTTCTCTTGCGGTTTCTGAAGAGGCGAATGTCGGTTATGTCAAGCCTGAACATCCTGAAATCGAATCTGTTAACGAACTTCATTTTGACAGATTTGCAATACCCGATTATCAACGTCCTTACAAATGGACTTCGAAAAATGTCAATCAGCTTATAGATGATATTCTATGCTTTAAAGATTGCAGTGAATATCGTCTCGGTACGCTCGTCCTGCATAGCGGCACTCCTCGAAATAAGCAATTGAACATCGTTGACGGTCAGCAACGTGTGATAACAATCTCGCTTCTTCTATACCAATTGATGAGAGAGGAAACATTCTCGCGGCTCCTGACTTCGTCAATGCGCCACCCAAATTAAGATTTGTTGCCAGATATGTCGAA
>CAMGTS010000045.1 GCA_946062035.1 uncultured Bacteroidales bacterium | reverse complement strand
ACCAAGGCAACAAGTCTGCCATTGTCTTCGATAACCAACGATTCTGCGACATAAGGCATATTGTTCAATGCCCCCTCTATCTCTTCAGGATATATGTTCTGCCCGCTTGCGCCAAGAATCATACTCTTGCAACGTCCTTTGATGAAAAGAAAGCCTTCGGCATCCAATATGCCGAGGTCACCGGTTCTCATCCACCCATCTTCCGTAAACGCATCTTTAGTAGCCTCTTCATTTTTATAATAACCAAGCATCACCACAGGTCCTTTTACAAGAATCTCTCCAGGAACCGTCGTCGGATCGGAAGAATCTATCTTCAGTTCCACATCATCTATGACCTTGCCGCATGACCCGAGCTTTCTGTTATTCCAAGGAGAATATGTGATAAGAGGGGCACACTCCGTCATACCGTAACCGACTGTGAATCTGAAACCTATATCGTGGAAAAATTTCTCCGCCTCCTTGTTGAACGGTGCTCCGCCTACTATCACTTGAATAAAGTTTCCTCCGAAAGAATCTGATAGCGTGGCGTTTATCTTCTCCTTTATTTTCTTGTCGACGATCGGTAGACTGAGCATGAAACGCACACCCGGCTTTTGCAGAAATGGCTGGAGCTTGTTCTTATAGATCTTCTCAATAATCAGGGGAACTGATATAATCACCGCCGGTTTGATCTCTTCGAAGGCCTTTACGATAATGCTTGGTGACGGGGTTCTTGTCAGGAAATGGACATGGCACCCTATGCACATTTCATACAGGAACTCAAACATCATTCCGTACATGTGAGCGGACGGGAGCATCGAAACAACCTCCTTTGTATTATCCAGTTCAGGAAGATATTTTCTTGCGAAGTTTATATTGGCAAGCAACGCCCTGTACGGAATCATCACCCCCTTCGAAAAACCGCTTGTTCCGCTTGTATAGTTAATCATCGCCAAATCGTCAGGATTCTGCTCTGCAACGAAACGCACATCACCGACCGAGAACGACTTGGGAAATTTCTTTCCGAACAACTCATTGATATGTTCGATAGTCTCATTTACCGCCGCATCATTCGACAGAATTAAAGAGAGGTCGTCCATATTCACTATCGCCTTTAAATCAGGCATATGGGACGGAGTTATCATATCGTTTATCAGTCCGCTCACAAACAGACACTTACTCTCTGAATGATTGACGATAAACTCAATATTTCCGGCCTTGAATTCGTGTAAGATAGGGACAGGAATCGCTCCGTAAGTCAGGCAGGCAAGAAGAACCACTCCCCAATTTGATTGGTTGCGCGAACAAAGTGCGACTTTCTCCCCCTTGCCTATTCCGCTCGATTCAAACAGAATATGAAGCTTGACAATCTTTCTTGCCACATCTCTGTAGTGAAGTGTTTTTCCTTTATAATCGGACAAGGCAGGACGGTCCCAATTGTTTTTGAAGCTCTCCTCCAATATCCTGTTAAGGGTTTCTTTCATAGTATGTAGGTTGTGTATGTTTAGCTATTTGTCAAGTACTTGCAATGCACAAAGTTTCGCATAGATGCCATCAGCCGCAAGGAGTTCATCGTGATTTCCCTCCTCAGCCACACATCCGTCCTTGAGCACTACAATATCATCAGCGTCCTTGATTGTAGATAGACGATGGGCTATTACTATCGAGGTCCTGTTTTTCATCAATTTGCCCAACGCTTCCTGAACAAGTTTTTCACTCTCCGTATCCAATGCGGATGTAGCTTCATCCAAGATGAGTATCGGAGGGTTCTTCAGTACAGCTCTCGCAATAGCGATACGCTGCCTCTGTCCACCTGAAAGATTCTCGCCTCTGTCTCCGATGTTTGTCTCAAATTTCTCAGGAAGCTGCATGATGAAATCGTAGGCGTTCGCTATTTTCGCCGCCTCAATCACATCTTTTTTGGATACATTCTCCATACCGAAAACGATATTGTTGTAGACAGTATCGTTGAAGAGAATCGATTCCTGGGTAACAATTCCCATCTGACGGGTAAGTGAATCCAAGGTATAATCCCTTATATCCCTGCCATCTATCATGATCTGTCCGCCTGTCACGTCATAGAATCTCGGCAGCAGATCCGCAAAAGTAGATTTGCCCGCCCCGGACGGCCCGACAAGAGCTATCAGCCTTCCCTTCGGAATCTTGACATTAACATTCTTAAGAACCTGAACCGCACCGTCATAGGTAAAATCTACATTTCTGTACTCAATGCCATCAGAGAACTTCTCAAGAACCACAGCATCCTTTTTGTCGCAAATTTTATTTTCAGCATCCAAGATCGTAAACAATCTCTCACCCGAAACCATTCCTCTCTGAATGCTTGCATAAGCATTTGAAATATTTTTCGCAGGTTCCAACACCCTCCAATAGAAAGCTATATAGACAACGAATTTCGGCATATCCATACCAAGCTCGCCGTTGATCTGCAGCCAACCCCCATAAAACAAGACAGCCGCACCGATCGCAATACCAAGAAATTCTGAAAGAGGGTGAGCCATAGCCTGTCTGTAGAACATATTAAGACTGCTCCTTCTGTGTGCGGCATTCGTCGCTTCAAAATTTTTTGAGACGTACTTCTGCGCATTGAAAGCCTTGATAATCCGCAATCCTGAAATCGCCTCGTCGAAGTGCCCGACTATGCGCCCCATAAGTTTCTGAGTCGTAGATGCCTTGCGTTTGAGCTTCCGGACAAGCCTGCCTATGACAAGAGCGGAAAGGGGAACTGTAAAAAGCGTCACTACAGTAAGTTTCGGGGACATGATAAAAAGTCCTACCAAAAAACCTATAATCTGAAGAGGCTCCCTGAACAGAATCGGAAAACTGTCCGCCACGCCATTCTGAACCTCTGTAACATCATTTGAAACTCTCGACAAGATATCACCTTTCTGACGGGTATGGTAGAAACTGATATCCATCGTAGAAACCTTACGGAACAGATCCGATCTGATACCCTGCATAATATGGGTCCTCATCCTCACAAGAATAGCCTGAGAGAAATATCTTGTCACATTAGCTATAAGAGAGGCGCCTACCAACACAAAGCAGACAAAAAGCAACGCCTTCATCGGACCGTTGTTAAGGAAAGTCCTGTCAAGATAGTATTGGAATGCGTTCTTTACCCAGTCCAAAGAGAGTTCAAAAGAACTGAGACCGCTTTCAAGTGTCGCAAGCTCATTGGTAACCTCCGCCGCATCGGGACGTTGGAAAAGAAGCGTCAGCAATGGATCTATCAGAGCATAGTTCGCGACACTGAACACAACCGATAAAATCGAAAATATGAGGAAACCAGGCCAAAATCTATGAAAGGGCCTCGCATAGTTCAGCAATCTGAAAAATGGTTTGTTGGTATTGTTCTTTCTGCTCATTGTCAATTAAAGTTTTTTAATTCTTCCGCTCTTGAGATTAAAGAGGAACTCCTTGCCGTCAACGCCCATAACCTTGATATAACCATCCTCCGCCGGGGTCAACTGACTGTCATTGGCTATCGGTTTACGGATATTTTTCGAGGTAATCTCAATTCCGTTAGGATGGTAGATTCTCGTAGATCCTACTGTCCTCAGTATCAGATATTTTTCTCCGAAGAACTCTTTGATTTCAGGTAAGTTGTGAGTAAATTCAGGTGCATGAATGTCGTTCCAACCGCTTACCGCCTCACCGTCAAGAGTCAGTTTTGCAATTATGTTGTTAGTATCCAAGACAAACATCCTGTACTCACCCCCTTCATTTATGATTCTCGGTCCGAGAACCACAGGTCTTTCTATCAGCTTAGGATAACCTCCCGCATATCCTCCCTTTTTGCTCATAAGATGAAGTTTGTTCGAGAGAATAAAAGCCATGTAAGTACGTTTGTCGCTGAGTACGACCTGATCAACCATACCTCTGATGGTATCTTTGAACGGAATACCCCACAAATCTCTTCTGTTTTTGTCAGACAGGAATATTGAAAGCCATTTTTTGCTCTGTGTCAGATAGTTGGTATCTCCGGTCTGAGGGTCTACAAGGGTAAACGGTCCCAACCCGACCTTGATGGTACTATCTATGAAGAACGAGGCTCCGCTAAGTTCAGGATTGAACATTTCGGGAACGGCGGAAAGATTTGCCGCATAATAGTTCATATCAGCAATTGTCTTCCCGCTCTCAGCGGTCATGTTTATTGTAGCATAACTGAAATTCTTGTGTTTCAGGCTCTCTTTGAAACGGCCTCTGAAATACTGGTTAAAAGCCGTCAGCAGAGTATCCGAACCCTCTCTCAGGTTCACCAAGACTTTTGCGTTTCCCTTCTCCTCAAAGAATGAAGAAGCCGGGGTGTTCCTAAGATATCCCTCCAATTTGACCGCATTCGCCTTGCCCGAGGCAAACTCCGATATACACCTCTTGGAGCCGATAATGGTCCATTCGCCTATTTTGCAATAGCTATCTTCCGGGCAATGGGAAAAAGCCTCGCCAAGAACCGCCCCGATATACCCTTTATATTCAAAATCAAAGACATCCGGATGTTCAATATTGTTTTTTACACCGCTTGCAAGGCGCTTGAACAGCGACGCTTTTTTATAGCAGAATGTCACCCATTCATACTTGTTTCCGACAAGGCAAAAAGCTGATATGATTTCAGAAAAACCCTGAGATACAATCCATTCCGCAGGTGTTTCTTTTTCCGGAAGGGTGACCCTTTCGTTGCGGCTTAAAAAGGACGAGAGTTTTTTATTGACCTCCAGATAGTTCTGATAAGCCCTTTGATAACCTTTCATCGATGGTATCTGGACAGCCACCCCAAATACCGTGCTTGCAGGGAGTATCTTTCCCGCATTAGATTCTACAGGTCTCTGCGAGTCGTATATTGATGAAAAGTTTATAGGATCTCCGTTGTTTTTGCATACCCCGCTGAAAGAGAATATATTTTTCTGACGGGCATTCATATCCAAAGCGCTCCACGAGGCGAATCTCATTATAAAATCTGAATATTTGAGAAAACCGTATGAAGCACTGCCTGAGAAAAGTTTACCTATCTGTTTGTGGTTAACGAACATACAGCCTTTGCCTCCGGCCTCTCGCAACACATCGTAAAATTCATGGTTATCCAAAATGGAAGAGTTGTTGGCAAGGTGGCGCAAAGAACTCTCTACGCAAATCACCGAACCGCTCGCCACCAACAGATTACCGCTAATCGCAAGATTCAGTCCATTAGAGAATGACATCAGGTCGCATCCGTTATATTTTCTGCTTGTATGTGAAAGTGAATCGATATAATGTTGAACAGCAGAGAAGCCATCAGGACACCCCGACAGATCCGTTATCTGCAAAAAAGAAATCTCATTCAAAGCCGAATAATGAATGGAAAAGAGCGTGTGAGCCTCAACCGCCCCCTCATAGTCAGCGAGATATTTCTGCAATTTTACAAGAGGAGCTGAAGCGTCGATAAAACCATATCCGAAAGTCGAAGTATCTGTTACCGCCGGAAGAATCTCCCATAGATGTTCGAAGTCCATGACGACAACCGCATCAGCAGGGACAGCGGAATAGGCCGCTTCTGTCGCCGGATCAAGATGCCTGAGCTTGGAACTGACATTTTCGGAAGAATCCTGACCATTAACAAGCAATACAATCGCAATAACGGCCGCAACTACCGCAACTGCGACAGAATATATAAGTATCCTCTTACTCCTTTTCATAGATGCAACAAACAGCCAAATTTAGGAATAAATGAGGTAATAAAAAAGCAGGGCCATACGACCCTGCTTCACTTTAATTTCTGTAACAGATTATTTCGCCTCTTCAGCCTCAACCGCCGCTTTCTTTACAGAAATAAGCTCAACATCGAACACAAGAGTAGAGCAAGCAGGAAGATTTGGACCCATCGCTCTGTTGCCGTATGCAAGGTTGAAAGGAATCCATAATTTGATCTTTCCACCCTCTCCTACGAGCTGGAGACCTTCAGACCAACCCGGAATAACGGCATTCAATGGGAATGTCGTGCTTTCGCCTCTCTCGTAAGAAGAATCAAATACTTTTCCGTTAAGAAGAGCACCCTTATAGTTAACTTCAACTGTATCCTGTGCAGTGGCCTTGACATCTGATCCAGCCTCGATTATCTGATACTGAAGACCTGACTCAGTCTCCTGAACGCCTTTGTTCTTCTTGTTCTCAGCGAAGAATTTCTTCTCCTCCTCAGTCTTCAGAACAAGCATGGCATCCTGACATTTCATAACATACTTCTGGATAACCATACCGGCATCCACAGATTTGATAGGAAGAGTCGTGTCTCCGGCAAGCTCTTTCTTCATAGCCGACATAACTTTTGATAGATTGAGGTTCTCCAAAGAAGAAGCCTTAAGCATATCGCCGAAATAAACGCCGATAGCAACGCTTGCAGAGTCAATCTCAGACTGTGAAATACCTGCCAACTTAGGTGCCTTGTTACCACCGCATGAAGCCAGAAGCAGGGCTGAAACAGCGCAAAGCGCAATTGTCTTTATAACTTTCATCGTTTTAAAATTATTTAGTTAAACACTTATTTATCACCGTATAAAAGCCGCCACCAGTAGAGAGGATGTTTCACGATTACTCTGTACAAGGTTTGCGGCCACCGTCATATTTGGAGGCTCAATATAGCAAAAGTCAAGGGCAAAGAAAGGTTTGCTACAATATTTCTGCCGGGACCGTAACCAATATATGGGCGTCAGTCCATCGTTCCTCCCATAATTATCTGCCTGTCGCAGTAAACAAGCAAAGTTTATGGAGAAGCCTTGCCCCCACATTCGCATCCCACTCATCATCACCCGGAGCGACTTCACATAAATCAAATCCCACTATCTTTCTCTCCTTCGCAAGCCTCCTGAGGAGATATACCGCCATATCAAAAGTGATTCCGCCCGGAACAGGAGTCCCCGTATGCGGACACATCGATGGTTCAAGCCCGTCAATATCAAAACTTATATAGACTTTCTCCGGAAGTGGCTCGATAACCTCACTGCAAAGAGTGTTCCAACTCTTACCGTTAAAGAGGGCATCCGCAATCCTTCCGCCGGTAAACGCCTTGATTTTCTTATTGTTCTTGATGAGATTGTATTCATCGACACAGAAATCCCTTATGCTTATCTGGCATAAAGTCTCTATTTCAGGTATTTGTGATAAACAATTATACATCACTGACGCATGGGAATACTCAAACCCCTCATACGCCACCCTGAGATCGGCGTGAGCGTCGAACTGTATCAGACCTAACGTCTCACCCCTTTTCAGTTGCGAAGCCGCAGCTTTAACAGCGCCGAACGCCACGCTATGTTCGCCGCCTACGACTCCGGGGATAATCCCCTTTTTGTAGTACGACAGGCATGCCTCCTCTACTAATCTGTTGACCTCCCTCGACATTCTGTTAACCGCCTCCTGATCTTCAAGTTCAGATTGTGAAAGTGCCCTACCTGAGGCAAGCGCACCGATAATTCTCTCCGCCGCAGCTCTCGCCCCGACATTTATCTTTCCGATATGATCGCTAACCTTAACAGCCGAGCCGTTTTCAATTTTGACAAGAGCCTCATCAGTCCCGATTTTCAACTCTTCCGCACCTTGTATGTACTCATCGAACAAATCCACCTGAATTGAAGCGTCGATTATAGCATCAGGTCCCTTTGCCGTACCCGCCGCATACGAAACCGTAGCGTCCCATGGGACAGAAATAAGGGCGACAGGACACTCGTCGCTGTCAAACGGCATTCCGAAATATTTTCCATTAGGGACACCGACTCCGTTAACATCGAACTCCGCCATCAGACAATTCCCTCCCTTAAAATATCATGAATATGTACAAGCCCGGCATACTTCCCGTCATCCAAAGCCACAACCGAAGTTATCTTATTGACTTGCATTATATTAAAGGCATTTACCGCCATGTCGTTTATATCGATCCGCTTAGGGTTGCGCGACATGATATCCTCAGCCTTAAGCGAATCCAAAGGCAATCCCTTCTCTATCATTCGGCGCACATCGCCGTCAGTAATGATTCCCAAAAGATTGCCGTCATCATCCAAAACGACAGTCGCCCCAAGTCTGTTCTGTGAAATGTTTATAATGGTGTTCTGTATGGTTTCATCCTTACTTACCGACGGTTTCAGCTGCGGGTCAATCACATCTGAAACACGGAGATACAGGCGTTTGCCTAAAGATCCTCCGGGATGATACTGTGCGAACTGTTCCTGCGAGAATCCTCTCATTTTCAACAGGCACACGGCAAGAGCGTCGCCCATGACAAGCTGCGTTGTAGTCGAAGTAGTAGGAGCAAGATTATTAGGGTCAGACTCTTTTTCCACTGTCGCCCTCACGACATAGTCGGCATGCTTCGCCAAGAAAGAATCTGTGTTAGATACCATAGCGATCATCTTATTTCCCATCCTTGCGATCAACGGGACAAGGACTTTAATCTCAGGCGTGTTACCGCTTTTTGAGATACACATTACGACATCATCAGGCTGGATTATACCCAAGTCTCCATGAATCGCGTCCGCCGCATGCATAAATATAGCCGGAGTTCCTGTTGAGTTCATCGTAGCGACTATCTTATTGCCTATTATCGCACTCTTACCTATTCCGGTTATTATGAGGCGTCCCTTTGAATTATATATAAGATCCAGAATATCAACAAATTCGGCGGCAATGTAAG
>CAMGTS010000044.1 GCA_946062035.1 uncultured Bacteroidales bacterium | reverse complement strand
CATTTCCGCAGGACGGACTATGCGAAGGCGGTCGAACACGTGAGCCGGAGCCTGGAGATATGCCGCGGGCAGGGTGACGATAGCGGCGTGGGCAGCGCCCTCAATTCGCTTGCAGGCATCTGCCTTACGGCCAAGCAACTGGACGAGAGCGAGAAATATATTCTGGAGGCCATACGCATTTGCGAGGATGCGAAGGATACCACTCTGCTGCCCATACACTACGGAATGGCTTCGGAAGTTTATCACATCAGGGGCGAGAACCAGAAGTCGCTGGACTATGCTCTCAGGGCTTTCCGGCTGGACTCCCTGCAAGGCAATTCGGCCCGGACCGGCATACGACTCTCGCAGATGGCCTCGGCCCAGCTGGCTCTGGGTCAGGAAGATGCGGCGGAGCAGTCGCTTGAGAGGGCGATACCTATTCTGGAGGAGGCCGGCAATCTGGGCTCCCTGTCCATCTGCCATAACCAGATGGGAGAACTTCTATCCAAACGGGGGCACAAAAAAGAGGCTGTCGCTCACTTTGAGCTCGCCGCCGGGGTGTATGCCGAGCGGGGCGATATGTACGGAGAGAGCCGCGCACAGAGGGGGCTGTACGAGGCGCTGAGGGAGAGCGATCCGGGCAGGGCGGACAAGCATCTGCTGCGGTATTCTACGCTGAAGGACTCCATCTACCACCGTGACATGCAGCAGGCGGTAAGCGAGTTCAACGTAAAGTTCAGGACCGAGGAACTGATACGGCAGGAGGAGAAGGCGAGGATGAGGAATCGCGTCCTCGTTCTCGGGATTGTCGCTCTGACCTTCCTGGTGCTGTTCATCGGGGCGGTGTGGTTCTACACGAGCCGACTGCAGCAGCGTAAGCTCAAGGAGCTGGAGCGGTATATCGCTATGCGCGACCAGTACGCCCGGGCAGCCAAGGAGCACAAAGAGGTTGAGAAGGAGGCCATCGTCGAGGCCGACGATGCCGACCTGCAGTTCCTGCTCAAGGTAGCAGATACAGTAAACTCCCTTATGGATGAAGGCAAAAAGACGGACGTTGCCAGCATCGCTGCCTGCGTATGTATGAGCGTTAGCCGCTTCTACCGCCGGATTGTCGCACTCACGAGCCACAACCCCTCAAGCTACATCCAGCGTCTCAAAATCCAGAGGGCGAAGAACCTGCTGGACACGAACTCGCAGATGAACTTGTACGAGGTGGCTGAGCGCTGCGGTTTCGAAGCATATCCCAACTTTGTCCGTGCCTTCAAGAACGTCACGCAGCTTACCCCTTCGGAGTACCGGAAACAGCAGAAAAAATAATTTCCAAAACTATCGTCATGAGTTACAAGAATTTGCTCGGCAGCATCGAGAACACTGAAAAGGCCATCAAGAGCGTGAAGGATATGTTCCAGAACAACCTCTCGGCCCAACTTGCACTTTTGAGGGTTACCGCACCTATGATTGTCCTCTCCAACACCGGTCTGAATGACGAGCTGAACGGGGTGGAAAGGCCCGTCGGCTTCCCCATCAAGGATATGGGAGAACAGAGGGCCGAAGTTGTGCATTCGCTGGCCAAATGGAAGAGGCTGAAGCTCGCCCAGTTGGGAGTCTAGCCTGGCAGGGGTATCTACACCGATATGAATACCCTTCGTCCCGACGAGCATCTGGACAATCTGCACTCAATATATGTGGACCAGTGGGACTGGGAAAAGGTCATACGCAAGGAAGAGCGGAATCTGGACTTTCTGAAAAAGACTGTCCGCAGAATATATGAAGCCATCAAAGTCACTGAAAACAAGATATTTGTGGAATATCCCCAGATTGAGCCCCAGCTCAGCGACGAAATCCATTTTATCCACTCAGAAGAGCTGCTGCAGATATACCCCGACCTGAATCCCAAACAAAGAGAGGACGAAATCGTACGCAAGTGGGGCACCGTATTCATTATAGGCATAGGAGCCCCGCTCTCCAATGGTCAGGCGCACGACTCAAGGGCGGCAGATTACGACGACTGGAGCACCATTAACAGCGACGGCTACTGCGGACTTAACGGCGACCTGCTTCTGTGGAATTCCGTTCTCGAAGAGGCTTTCGAGATTTCCAGTATGGGTATCAGGGTGGACGAAAGCGCACTCAAGCTCCAGCTCGCACTGAGGGGTGAGGAGTACAAGGAAAGCCTTATGTTCCACAGCAAACTGCTCGCAGGAGAGCTCCCCTACACCATAGGCGGAGGCATAGGTCAATCGCGGCTTTGTATGTTCCTTCTGCGCAAAGCCCATATAGGTGAAGTGCAGAGCAGCATATGGCCCGAAGAAATGCGCTCCAAATGCAAGTCGGAGGGCATAGAACTTCTTTAACAAGCCACTCCTGCCGGAAGACAGGGCTCACTTTCATTGTTTACCGGAAGCATCAAGCTCAGCGGGTTCCGTCAATGGGCCACAACAATTGCAGCTTAAATTGCACTTCAAATTGCGGGAATGGTTGTGGGGCTTCGAGCAATTCACCTTGCTCGCCGAGGTTTACTAACCAACTGATTATAAACAATATAGCAACTTGCCCTATGTAAGGTGGCGACTAATTGATGGTTCCGTCTGAAGAACTGGAGCCGATGTTGATAAAACTCTATATGGATTAAGAGTTGGATAAATTCCAGTCAGATTCTATAGTATGGTTTCAGCAAATTCCCCAATAACAGGCAATGTTTTTACTGTGAGGCTCTGGCTCCCCTTTATAGTATTGTCAACGACACACGTTTTCCAAGGCCCTCGAAAATTCGGAAAAGGGTGCTGAGCTGAACATCAGCCTTACCATTTTCCAAACGCGAAATATATGTCTTTTTTGTTCCAATGCGCTCGGCCAATTCTTGTTGAGTGAGCCCGGCACGAAGTCGTTCCTCTTTAAGGGTTTCAGCAAGACAGAATGCCTGTGTTTCCTTATCGAAGGAGTCCCTTTCCGGAGTGCCAGGTTTTCCGAACTCAACATCAAGGAGGTCATCAAGCGTCTGGCATTTCAAAATTTGGTTATCGTTATTTTTCCCCATGATTCTTTTCTTTAAAATATTCGTTCATTAGTCTCGTAGCTTTTTCAATCTCATTAGAAGGCGTTTTCTGAGTCTTCTTCTGAAAGCCGTTAAACAAGATGATCAGCTCTCCATCGTCAAAGCAGCAAACAACTCTGAAAATGTTACCGGCACTTTCTATCCTTATTTCATAAAGCCCTTTTACAGTTTTTATGGCTTTAAAAATTGACACAGGCAGTCTGTCAATATGTGATATCCAAACTAAAACCTGTGTGATTTTTTTACGCACTTGCGGCGTTTGATCTCCAAAGGACTCAAGAAAGTAGTGCTTATAAAATTTAACCGTCCTATTTGCCATAGTAGCTGCCCTTCTTGCGCAAAGCTAACGAGTAAGTTTACTTTGCCAAAATTTTTCTCATAATTTTATAAAATAAACAGCAAGTCGAGGGCAGAAAAAGTGTTTCGACATCTTTTCTGCCGAGACGTAGCGTTTATATGACGAAGTATAAAAAAGTGCTGCATCAAATAACTTGACACAGCACTTTAGATATACGGGATTTGTCATTACGACATACCGCCCGGTTTGTTACTTTACGCTCTTGACTACAGAGCCGGCGACAATGTTGGCGACAAGGGCACGCATTCTTACGACGCTTCCCTTATCCTTAGGATGAACCCTATGGGCAAGAAGTATGACGGCAGTCTTGCTTTCAGGATCGATCGCAATAGATGTTCCGGTATAGCCTGTATGACCAAAAGTCATCTCTGGAGTAAACAGATTGCCGAGGTTTGAAGAGTAATCTGAAAAATTATCCCAACCCAATGAACGCCCGAACTGCTTTACGTTTTCAGGAACCCTTGTCATAGCCTTGACGGTCATCTCTCCCAAAATTCTCTTGTCATCGTATGCACCTCCGTTCATATACGCAGCGGCAAATACAGCAAGATCCTGAGCGCATGAGAATACTCCCGCATTGCCGGAATTACCCTTGCCGATTACTCTTGCGAGAGGGTCATGAACCTCGCCGAGCAGACATTTGCCATCAGGCTGCATTTCCGTCGGGGCGACTCTTTTCATGATTTCCTCTTTATTCTGGGCTTTCGGAGAATACGTCGTGTACTTCATACCGAGCCTGTCAAAGACGTTTCTCTGCGCATAATCGCTCAAGGAAGTATGGGTGATATTCTGAAGAACATTCTGCAAAGTAATGAAGTTCAGGCAGCTGTAATCATGCCCTGTCTTTGGTTTGTACATCCTCTTGCAATGGGCGATCCAATCTATCAGACTCTCAGGGTTGGTGTTGCCATACTGCTTTTCAATAACCGCCGGCTGCACGTACGACGGAAGGCCGCTTGTATGAGTCAGCAAGTCCTGAATGGTAATGTGTGTCTTTTTGCCCGTTTCAGGGTCAACATACGGTTGGAAATCAGGAATATACATATCTACCCTATCGGTAAGCCTTAGCTGCCCGGCCTCTACAAGCTGCATGATTGATGTCGCAGTACCGACAACCTTGCTGCATGAAGCAAGGTCAAACACGGTATTCACGTCCATCTTCTCGACCTTAGGATAAACCGATTTATTGCCGTAAGCCTTGAGATATACGATCTTGTCTTTTCTGACAACGCATATAACCGCACCCGGAACAATACTATCGATAATAGCTTGGTTTATAACCTGATCCACACGTCCTAATCTCACAGGATCCATCCCCATCTGGGCTGGTGTAGAAGTGTTAAGGCGTGTCGGATCTTGCCCGAATACCGAGGCGCACATCAGCAGCGCCGCTATCAACAAAATGCTCTTTTTCATTATATAATGCTAAATATTAGTTTCTTTCCAATTACTTAATATCGTAACTAACTATTGAAGAATATACTATGTTGGCTATCATGCAACTGTTCCTTACTGTGCCACCGCCATCTGTCGGATGTACTCTGTGAGCAAGGATGATTACCGCAGTTTTTGTCGCAGGGTCGATGGAAATCGATGTTCCCGTATAGCCGCTATGACCGAAAGTAACATAAGGAGTCGATGTATTGCCATTGTAGCTTGCATAACCTGAGTAGTTGTCCCAACCCAAAGAGCGACCGAACTTCTTCACATTATCGGGAACTCTTGTCATCATCTTGATTGTCTGAGGGCCGAGAATCCTTCTACCGCCATACTCACCGCCATTCATCAGAGCAGCAGCCAACAGCGCAAGATCCTCTGTAGAAGAGAAAACACCTGCGTTTCCGGAATTCCCTTTGTTGACCACCCTTGCAAGAGGATCGTGAACCTCGCCCAAAAGACACTTTCCGTCAGGCTGCTTCTCGGTCGGAGCGACAAGAGCCATTATCTCCTTCTTGTCCTGCATTTTAGGAGAATATGTAGTATGAGCCATGCCGAGCTTGTCGAACACGTTCTTCTGGGCATAATCGCAAAGACGCTCGCCTGTAATATTCTGGAGGACATTTTGCAAAGTAATGAAGTTCAGGCAGCTGTATTGAAATGCGCTCTTCGGTGCGAACTCCCTCTTGCAATGCGCTATCCAATGGATAAGGCTATCAGGATCAGCTGTGCCATATTTCTCTATAATCACACTCGGATTGACATAAGCTGGAAGACCGCTCGTATGGGTCAGTAAATCCTGAATCGTAATCTGTATTTTCCTGCCATTCTCATCCACATAAGGCTCAAAACCGGGAATAAAGCGACTGACCGGATCGGTAAGCCTTACCTTACCCTTCTCGAAAAGCTGCATGAAAGACATTGTCGTTCCTACACTCTTGCTGCATGAAGCCAAGTCGAACACTGTATTTGTTGTCATCTTCTCGACTTTCGGATAGACCGATTTATTGCCGAATGCCTTGAGATAGACTATTTTGTCACCTCTCACTACAGCTACTACACCGCCCGGGATATCTTTGTCCCTGACAGCGTTATTCATAATCGTATCCACATAAGAAAGACGCTCCGAATCCATTCCCATTTTCTCAGGTGTCGCAAAATCAAGATGTTGCGGCTGAGCGTAAATTACCGACGACAAAAGAACAAACGCCGGAAGAATAAAAGAAAATACCTTTTTCATAAACAATCTATACTTGTCACAAACAGCGATGCAGCCTAATCGCAGCCGCACAGCCCTGATGTATCAGAGCAAATTTACGACAAATAAAAGGTTAAAAAAAGTTCGGTGGAAACAACATTGCGCTTCCACCGAACTTGATATTGACATCTGACTTCAGACGAGTCAGCCGTTGTCAGAACCGCTTACTGAGCGCTCTGAGCTTTCGGCTTGCGGGCACCGCCCCTCTGACCTCTTCTACGGTCAGGACGACCCTCTGTGTTACGTCTGTCGCCTACGTTTGTACCTGCGTTAGGAGTAAGATCTCTCTTACCATAGACCTCACCGTTGCAAACCCAAACCTTTATACCGAGCAAACCTACCTTAGTATTAGCCTCAGCCAATGCGTAGTCGATGTTCGCACGGAAAGTATGAAGAGGAGTTCTTCCCTCTTTGATCATTTCGGTTCTTGCCATCTCGGCACCACCCAAACGACCGCTGATAAGAACTTTTATACCCTCGGCACCCATTCTCATTGCAGAAGCGACTGCCATCTTGATAGCTCTTCTGTATGAAACACGACCCTCTACCTGACGAGCAATGCTGTTCGCGATGATAGTAGCGTCTACCTCAGGGTGTTTTACCTCGAATATATTGATCTGAACCTCTTTGTTTGAGATCTTGTTAAGCTCTTCTTTAAGCTTGTCAACCTCAGCGCCGCCTTTGCCGATAATCACACCCGGCTTAGCGGTATGGATTGTAACAGTGATGAGTTTAAGGGTTCTCTCAATGACAATCTTTGAGATATTTGCCTTTGCAAGTCTTGCAGTCAAATACTTACGGATCTTGTCATCCTCAAGAATCTTAGCGGCATAGTCATTTCCGCCATACCAATTGGAATCCCAACCGCGGATAATACCAAGTCTGTTGCTTATTGGATTAGTTTTCTGTCCCATATTACTTTTCCTCCGCTGTCTTAGTTACTTTTTCAGCTTTTACAGCCTTCTTGTCGAGTACAATGGTTACATGGTTAGAACGCTTTCTTACTCGTGCAGCCCTACCCTGAGGGGCAGTTCTGATTCTCTTGAGGGTGCGTCCCTGTCCGACCATTATAGATTTAACTATAACGTTACCATTGTCAAGCTCTTTTCTGTCAGCCTCATTTTTGCTCTCCCAGTTTGTGATGGCGCTCTTAAGGAGTTTTGCCAATCTGTTGGAAGCCTCTTTCTTTGAGTACTTGAGAATATCAAGAGCTTTATTTACTTCTACTCCTCTGATAATGTCAGCTACATAGCGCATTTTACGCGGAGAAGTAGGAACATCATTCAGCTTAGCGATAGCTGTCTGCTTTTTTATAGCTTTCTGGCGCTCGGCCATTTCTCTTTTTCTTTTTCCCATCTCGGTAATTCTTTAATAATTAATTACTTAAGACTTACTTGGAATCCTTGCGGTTTCCGCTGTGGCCTTTGAACGTACGGGTAGGAGCAAACTCGCCGAGTTTATGTCCGACCATGTTTTCTGTTACGTAAACGGGAATAAACTTGTTTCCGTTGTGTACGGCAACTGTATGACCTACGAAGTCCGGAGAAATCATACTTGCTCTAGACCAGGTCTTCACAACGTCCTTCTTGCCAGATTTGTTCATGTCAAGAATTCTCTTCTCGAGAGATGCCTCAATATACGGGCCTTTTTTAATTGAACGACTCATAATCTAATCAGTTTTTCCGTTACTTTTTCCTTCTTTCAATAATGAATTTCTTAGAAGTCTTCTTAGGATTTCTTGTCTTGAATCCCTTAGCTGGAAGACCCTTACGGCTTCTTGGATGGCCTCCTGATGCACGGCCTTCACCACCACCCATAGGGTGATCAACCGGGTTCATGACAACGCCTCTGTTGCGAGGACGGATACCGAGCCATCTTCTACGACCGGCCTTACCATGAGACTCAAGGTTGTGGTCTGCATTGGAAACAACTCCCACAGTAGCCCTACAAGTAACGAGAACCATTCTTGTCTCTCCTGAAGGCAACTTAAGGACAGCGTGATTTCCCTCTCTTGCCACCAACTGAGCATAGCATCCTGCACTACGTGCCATTGCACCGCCCTGACCAGGGATAAGCTCAATGTTGTGGACATTTGTTCCGAGAGGAATCTCAGAAAGAAGAAGTGTATTGCCTACCTCTGGGGCTACGCCAGGACCTGAAGCGATCTTCTGTCCGACTGTAAGACCCTTAGGCGCGATTATATAACGCTTCTCACCATCTTCATATACTACGAGTGCGATTCTTGCACTACGGTTAGGATCGTATTCTATTGTCTTAACGGTAGCGGCGTATTTGTCTTTATTTCTAAGGAAATCGACAATACGATACATTTTCTTATGGCCACCGCCAATATAACGCATAGTCATCTTACCCTCGCTGTTACGTCCGCCTGTTCTCTTTCTCGGAGCAAGCAAAGACTTCTCTGGAACGGAGCAGGTAATATCGTCGAATGCGCTTATTATCTTATTTCTTTGACCAGGTGTAACTGGTTTAAATTTACGTACTCCCATCTCTAAATGTTGCTATAGAAATCAATCTTATCTTCACCGGCAAGAGTAACGTATGCTTTCTTGTATTTGTTAGCCCTGCCTGTCAACAAGCCTGCCTTTGTATAGCGGCTCTTTGCTTTACCATTG
>CAMGTS010000043.1 GCA_946062035.1 uncultured Bacteroidales bacterium | reverse complement strand
TTAACTGCCTCTGAGGAGTCATACGCCGAAATATCCCCTATCGCACCCTGACGGAAATCATTGAATGATTTTACGAATGTCTTTCTATTAAGGGAGTCTACCGCAAGTATCGCACAAGCATTAGGATCGCCTTTCATGTGCATTCTAAACACCTCATCATCAGTACCATAGGATTCAACCAAATTATTCGCGACATCTTGAAAAACGCCCGATGTGTTATCCATATCCGCAACTGAAAATTTGGTCGCGAACGCATTTCGTGTAGAATTTTCCACATCCGGCAAAACCTGGCATGCGTCAAACTCCTCTCCGGGCTTCAACTCCAATATGATAACACCATTATTAAGATTCTTCCCGAATTTCTTTGTAAGCTTTTTGTTTGTGATATAATGAATCTTCTGAATAGAAGAGACCTTGATGTCGCTGAAGAAGTTAACCACAGAATCCCCTATCATGTACATCGGCTGCAAGAGAGAGTCAACATCCAAAATGGCCGAAACCGTAACCATACCATCGAGTCCGGAGCTCTTGTCATATTTTGTGCAAAGAACTCTTAATGAATCACTTGTATTTGATTGGCCAAAAGCGGTCGAGCCAAAGGCTGTAATAAAGAAGAGGATGCAAAGCAAAACAGCCCTGGAGAATTTATTCAAAGGTCTCATCTTAAAACGCTTAATATATATCACGATTCTACAAAGATAATAATCTGCAAGCCAAGAGCAAAAGCAGACCGCCAACACCGCAAAACCTTCAGCACATGAGTTTACAACCAATAAAAACCCTCAAAATCAGATGATATTAATAAATTTGTAGTATCAACTCGATATCTGATACTTATGGGAGAACTTGAAAAGAAAGAAAAGAAGCCTGAGTATAAACCGCTTCTTTCACCAGACAAAAAGTACAAAGAGGCGACCGCATACAGCGTCACCATCGGTTTATTAATGACCATAATATTCTCTGCCGCAGCAGCTTACTTAGGTCTTAAAGTGGGGCAGGTCTTTGAAGCCGCTATCCCTATTGCGATTATAGCCGTAGGACTTTCCACTGCGATGAAGAGAAAGAACGCTCTCGGTGAGAATGTTATGATACAATCTATAGGGGCGTGTTCCGGAGGAATAGTCGCTGGCGCGATCTTCACATTGCCGGCCCTGTATATACTTCAGGCCAAATATCCCGAAATTTCTGTAGACTTTGTTAAAGTATTCTTATCCAGCCTGTTAGGCGGTGTTCTCGGAATACTTTTCCTGATACCGTTCAGAAAATACTTCGTAAAGGAAAAGGATGGCGAGTATCCTTTCCCAGAAGCGACAGCCACAACGCAGGTCATCAAGAGCAGCGAAGGCAAGAATGGTGGAGCGCTGCTTCTTCTTGTCAGCGGTCTTATCGGTGGGCTTTACGACTTTATAGTGTCAAGTTTCGGATGGTGGAGCGAAACCATCTATACTACCGTAACTCACTGGGGTTCTGTAGTTGCTGACAAAGCGAAGCTAATGGTAAAATACAATGTCGGCGCAGCTGTTTTGGGTCTCGGCTATATCATCGGACTTAAGTACGCATTTATCATATGTTGCGGCTCATTCCTTGTTTGGTTCATTATAATACCTTTATTGTCAGCACTATGCGGAGCTGAGACAGTTACGGTACTTGGCACTACATTCGACGGCGTAGCTAACATGAGTCCAGAAATGATATTTTCATCATATGCACGACAGATAGGTATCGGAGGTATTGCGGTTGCCGGTATAATCGGTATCATAAAATCTTCAGGGGTGATCAAATCCGCCGTCACACTTGCCGGCAAAAGCTTCAAAGGAAACAAAGGCACAAGCGCAGAAGAGATTAGAACTCAGAGAGATATAAGCATGAAGATTATTGTTTGGGGAATGATTATCGCACTCATAGCGACTTTTGCGTTCTTCTATTTCGGGGTTATTCCTGATCAGAACAAACTCATGCTTGCAATAGTCGCGCTTCTGATTGTCGCAATCATAGCGTTCCTCTTCACGACTGTCGCCGCGAACGCAATCGCAATTGTCGGCAGCAATCCTGTAAGCGGAATGACTTTGATGACATTGATACTTGGCTCTGTTGTACTTGTAGCTTGCGGACTAAGAGGTGTACCGGGCATGGTAGCCTCGTTGATAATCGGAGGTGTTGTCTGCACAGCACTCTCAGTTTCAGGAAGTTTTATTACTGATTTAAAAATAGGATACTGGATTGGCAACACACCGAAAGTTCAGGAAAGCTGGAAATTCTTAGGAACATTGGTTGCCGCAGCCACAGTAGGAGGCGTAATGATTGTTCTCAACAAAACATACGGTTTCATCGGTGACAACGCACTTGTCGCACCACAGGCAAACGCTATGGCGGCTGTTATCGAGCCTCTCATGAGCGGACAGGGCGCACCGTGGCTTCTTTATGGTATTGGTGCTGTTATCGCACTGATACTCAATTGGTGCAAAGTTCCGGCCTTGGCTTTTGCGCTCGGCATGTTCATTCCTATAGACCTTAACCTCCCTCTACTTGCGGGAGGCGCGATTTCCTGGTATGTTGGTTCAAGAAGCAAAGACAAAGCTCTCAACGAAGCACGCCTCAACAAAGGAACATTACTTGCCAGCGGCTTTATCGCCGGCGGAGCATTGATGGGTGTGGTTTCCGCCATAATGAAATATGCGAATATCGACTTTTTCAGCAAGGAATGGGCAGCGGGCAGCGGAGCACAATATGTCGCTATAGCAGCATACCTCGCAATTGCGGCCTATCTGATTTTCAGCAGCTTAAAGGCGAAGAAAGAAGAATAACAAACAATCGCACAACAGCAGCGGCAAGATAAAAAAACTAGAAAACAAACTATTAGAATACGCAAAAAGTTCAGGAGAAATTCCTCAGATACGTAGGAGTATGGACAACTTCAGATGAAGAATCCTCAACAGCTCCAAGCACTAAAAGACAATTGGATCTTTTGAAACTGTTAGTCAAGGAGCTGAAAGCCATGAAATTAAAAGTGTCACTTTCACCTAAAGGGGTACTGACGGCTACAATACCATCGAATATCAAGACAAAAAAGGAACTTCCCGTTGTAGGTTTTATAGCCCACGTAGATACTGCGCCGGACGCAAGCGGAAAAGACATCAAACCTCAAATCCATGAAAATTATGACGGCAAGGATATTACACTCAATAAAGAACTCGGAGTAAAACTTTCAACCAAAGTTTTCCCGGAACTCAAGGAGTATAAGGGGCAGACACTGATTACTACCGACGGCACAACTCTCCTCGGCGCAGACGATAAAGCGGGAGTGGCAGAGATAATGTGCGCCGCTGAATATATGGTGCAACATCCTGAATTCAAGCATGGTACTATAAAGATATCGTTCACTCCTGATGAAGAAGTCGGGCGAGGCGTTGAAAACTTCGATGTAAAGGAATTCGGAGCGGACTACGCATACACTATGGACGGCGGTGCGATCGGAGAGTTAGAATATGAGAATTTCAATGCGGCTTCGGCTAAAATAGAAATTCAGGGATGCAACATCCATCCGGGTTACGCCAAAGACAAGATGGTCAACGCCATACTTGTAGCGAACGAGATTATTTCAATGCTTCCGCCCCTTGAGAGACCTGAGCACACAAGCGGTTATGAAGGATTCTTCCATATTGTGGGAATTAGCGGAAGCGTAGAGAAAGCCCAGATATCATACATTATAAGAGATCACGACACTGCCAAATTCAATGCACGCAAGAAGCTGATAAAGAGCATTGAAGCCAAAATCAACAAGAAGTACGGCAAAGGCACCGCGACAATTACAGTCAAGGACCAGTACTACAACATGAAAAAGATTGTCGCACCTAAATACTATATAGTACAACAGGCTATAGATGCAATGGAGATGGCGGGAATCAAGGCGAAGATTCAACCAATCCGTGGTGGCACAGACGGTGCGATGCTCTCATTCCGAGGCCTCCCATGCCCGAACATCTTTGCAGGAGGACTTAATTTCCACGGCAAGTTAGAGTACGTCCCGGTTGAAAGTATGGAGAAAGCCACAGAGGTCATCCTCAACATTGTAAAACTCGCCGCCGGCAAATAACCCCGTCAGGAATCAGATTCCTTAGATATTGCGCTAAAAGAATCGCACTTTAATTTAGTTATAAGACGACACCTGCTACAGAAATGTAGCAGGTGTCGTTTTTTAGATAGTCTTTTCTCATCTATATTATTTTTAAAGTTCTTGCACATTCGGATAATATTTTTTTAACTCACATACTGAACTTGAAACATTCTTACTATGAAAACTATTTTCTCTATCATCATTCTGCTTTCTATACTATGCGCATGTGACAAGCACGAGAATCCTTTAGAAAATTCTACTATAGAATCATTGACTAAAAGGACCCGTATTGCAGAAACTCCACACTTCTCGTTCGATTCGATTACCAATCCAGAGAACTGGAGAACTTATCAAAGTTTGAAAGAAATGTTGGATGCATGCCAGATACCAACTGACATCCTTTCAAAGATACCGACAGACGAACTTGTCCGAATCTGCATGGACTATCCGCTTAGTGTCAATTATATAGCCTATGATGACAAGCTAAAGGGCATCAAGGCCATAATGGACGGATTCAATGGTTTTGCAGAACTTCAGAAAAGGTCTGATGCCGCTGAAGAACTCATCTCATTTTACGAAAAAATGGACATTGACGCTATCGCGGAGAAAGCGTCAGCAAACAATGCAAAGACTACTTTATCGAGACATAATCTTAATCTTGTCCATGTGGGATTTATTGAAAATATTCTCCGTCCATGAGCCAACAGCAGCTGCCGCAAGGAGCGTTCGTATCGAATTCATGGAGCGTAATAAATGCAAAAGGAAATGATATTACAAACAACACCAATATAGTAGAGATACATAAATCAGGCTATGCCGCAGACATCAAATTCAAACAGGCCGGTATTTTTGAGGTTTATTGTTACTTCAGACTGACAAGCGGTGAGACCGTCGCCACCTTCTGGTTTGAACCGGTAGTGGAATAGAGTGATATTTTGCATCTAAAAAAATAAACACTATGAAAAGAATACTTTATTTGTTTGCGCTTATGACAGCGATAATGCTGACGGGAAGCCCGCAATCTCATGCGCAGACGGTCGCCGTCTCGGGGTACGTAACCGACAGCGTAACGGGAACACCGCTTGAGGGTGCGAACATATACATCGGCAAGGACAAGTTCGGCGAGACCGCGGACAGCAAGGGATATTTCAAGTTCAGCGTACAGAAAGGGAGAAGCGTCTCTTTCAGCGTCAGCTTCGTGGGATATGACACGCGCACTGTCAGCCTGACCGCCACCGAGGACACCATACTACGCATCGCGCTCGCCCAGGACAACCGTCTGCCGGACATCAAGGTCTACGCCTCACGACGGGACTTCGGAGCCAAAAGCTCACAGATGAGCGCCATCGATGTCCCGATAGACCAGGTCAAGGCGCTCCCCGCAGTTTTCGGAGAGGTGGACGTGATGAAGGCGCTTCAGAAGCTGCCGGGTGTGCAGCCCGCAGGGGAGGGCAAATCCGGCTTCCTCGTCAGAGGAGGCAAATACGACGAGAACCTCATCATGCTCGACGGATCAACGCTCTACAACGCGGAGCACCTGAAGGGGTTCGTCTCCGCTCTCAACCCAGACATGATCGAGCGCATCAGCTTCTACAAGGGAGCGTTCCCGGCACGCTACGGGGCGAGACTGTCGAGCATACTCGACATCGGGTTGAAGGAGGGGGACTTCGAAAAATACCACGGCCTGGCCAGTGTAGGGCTGCTTTCGTCAAGGGTGCAGGTTGAGGGGCCTATACGCAAGGGAACTACCTCCTTTAACATCGCCGCAAGGGCATCATACTTCGATGCCATAGTCCAGCCCGCACTGAAGGATTTATACGACAAGCCCGAGGCGATGAGACCGTATACCGACATGAACTACTATGACATCGGCGCGAAGATAACACACAGGTTCTCCGACAGAGACAAGATCTCCGCCGTGTTCTACTGGGGCAAGGATGTGAACGACAACGCACCGTCATCAAACAAAGGCAAATATGACGGTAACAAACAGATTCAAGACGAGAATGGCGCTTTTCATATCTTGAAGGTGTACTATAACAAATCAAGAAGCACATCCACGGACAACAACTGGGGCAATCTTGTATCAAGCCTTTTCTGGACCCACTCTTTCAATGAGAGATTTTCGGTCAACACAAACCTGAGCTACAGCAGCTATGACTACAAACTAAAGATGGGCACTAATGTACATAATAAAACCACCATTTCGGAATTGGAGACTATGTACAGAGGCAAGCTGCTTGATTTCTACGAGGAGGAGAACTATGCGCAATACAACTCAGGCATAACTGACGGGGCTTTGACGATAGACTTCAACCTCAGGCAAAGCGACAGGCACAACATCCGTTGGGGGACAAAGTTCTCGCTTCAGGAACTTTCACCGACTGTGGATGTCTACAGATACCGCTACAGTAAGAATCTGAATACAAGCACTATGGAGTACTCTGAAATTAACCAGTCAGTAGATACGACCCTTGGGCATAATCAAGACTTGAGGACTTTATCTCTCTATCTTGAAGACGACTGGAGCATCTGCAGACGGTTGAAAGCCGATATCGGCGTGCGATACGCTTTTTACAGCGTCAAAGGAAAGACCTACCACTCCATAGAGCCGAGACTATCGTTGCGCTACCTGCTCACCGGTGATATGTCCCTCAAACTCTCATACACCCGTATGTCACAGGGCATCCACCTGCTCAGCAGCAGCAACCTCATCATGCCGTCAGACCTGTGGGTTCCCGCCACGAAAGACATACCGCTGATGAAAGGCGACCAGTTCGCGGCAGGGTTCAGCTATGACTTCGGACGAAGTATTACGGCCTCGGTGGAAGGTTACTACAAGCTGACCGACAACACATTAGACTACAAAGAAGGTTCTTCATACATGTCCGCCACGGGGGACTGGGAAAGCAAAGTGGCGGTAGGAAAAGGCAAGTCCTACGGAGTGGAGTTCCTGCTTCAGAAAAAGACAGGAAAGACCAACGGGTGGGTAAGCTACACCTGGGCGAAGTCGCTACGCAAATATGACAAACCGGGGCAGATAATTAGCAATGGTGAAACTTTCTACGATGGCAACGACAGAAGGAACACAATAAATGTATACGTATCGCACCGCTTCAACGAACATTGGGAGATTACAGCATCTTGGAGCTACATGACCGGCAGAAGAGGTGTAGTATCAACGACAGCAATGTATGGGGGGCAGATTAACGAATACGAAGGATATTTTGACGCAGATGATGAGCATCGCGGCAACGTGATATTACCAATCGATAAAGTGGGAGATCCGTTTTTCTACAAATTCGGCAGATATATGACTTTTACCGAGCGTAACGGTTACAAGTTGCCGGACAGCCATCACCTGGATATAGGGTTTAACTATTCGGCGAAGATAGGCAAGCCTGAGCTGATTTTAGGACTGACAA
Organism: uncultured Bacteroidales bacterium; assembly: GCA_946062035.1. Taxonomy (GTDB): domain Bacteria; phylum Bacteroidota; class Bacteroidia; order Bacteroidales; family UBA932; genus Egerieousia. The sequence continues at coordinate 1,285 of CAMGTS010000043.1, read as the reverse complement.
TCTACAACGTATACAACAGGATGAATGTCAGCAATGTATATACGGGATATGACTATACAGGCGTGACAAGTAATTTGAAATTAAGAGGATTATGCATGTTCCCGTTCATGCCGTCCCTGAACCTTACAGTAAAATTCTGACAATATGAAAAGGATAGTAAATATAACAGTCGCGATAATCGCAATATCGGTAGTTCTTCCGGTCTTGACAGGCTGCGAGAAGGATCTGAAATTCAATGAAAAGGATCTTGACAGGTTCAGGGGAATCACATTGAACGCCCTGGCCACGAAGGACACTGTGTTCACTCTGTCAGTATCCAAAGCAAAAGCACTTACAGAGGTTATTCCAACCATCAGCCCTGATGATTATCTGATGTATGACTACCTATATGACAGCCTATACATTAAGGATGCCTTATTAAAAGACGCCACTGTAGGACTCACTGTAAACGGCGACAGACAATACGTCATGACATTTGACCCCAAAAACAACAATTACAAGAGCGATTATGTTCCGGTTGCGGGAGACGAAATCTCGCTTCATGTGGAGGCGGAAGACCTAAAGCCGGTAGTTGCACAAACAGTGATACCTACACCTCAGAAATTGGAGCTTCTTGGCTACGAACTACACTACGATAAAGACGACGATGCAGATGGATGGGTCGATAAGCTTGGAATTAATACTGTCGCTCAAATAACACTTAAGATTACCGATACAGGAAATGAAAAGAATTATTATCGTTTGGTTGTAAGAGGATTTGCCAGCTTCACAGCCACATATATCTGCAACGATGTATTCAGATCTGACGACCCTATTTTTTTGGATGAAAACATCACGCAGGGATACAGAGGGTGGAGCGCCCGTTTTTCAAACGTGTTCGATGACCACCTTTTCAACGGGAAAGAGTATACATTTACCGTTCTATCACGTCTTAGACGCTCTAACTACTCCACTCCGCAACGAGGAATAAGTATTGAACTTCAGTCAATTACGCCTGAATTATACAACTACTTCAAATCTATTCAGTTAGACCGTATAGCAGCGGTCGACGAGTTCTCTGAAGGGGTTCAAATATACAACAACGTAAACAACGGTTTCGGCATAGTAGGAGGAATCAGTTCGCAGGGGAGAATAGTGATTGAAGATTTTGCTCTATAGCAGAGTAGCGTATCGAATATACAAAACTTTAGGGGGCTGTATCTGAGTTTACATTTGATACAGCCCCCTAAGTTTATACTTCGTCATATAATTGCTGCACCTCAGCAGAGAAATTGTCAAAACGTTT
>CAMGTS010000042.1 GCA_946062035.1 uncultured Bacteroidales bacterium | reverse complement strand
CGAAGGATAATGGAAGGACAGCTGAGGAGAATGCGGCTGATGTCAAAAAGTATGGCAGAGGACTTCAGGCCGGATTATGGGAAGAATTAGGTATCAGACCAGATAATTTCGTTGAATATCAGGCATTCCCGAGACTTTGTGCTTTGGCTGAGGTAGCATGGGGAACATCAGGCGGTACACTCAATACTCCGGCGGATTTCAAGGATTTCGAAAGAAGACTTACTCAGGCTCACTATGAGAGAATGAGCAATATGCAGATAAGATACAGAGTTCCGTACCCTAAAGTAACAGCTACAGTTCTGGACGAGTCATCAAATCAGTATCATCTTGTGGCGGAGGCTCCTTATCCAGGCGCAGTAGTCAAATACGCCTATGTCGACCCTACCGCTAATTACGACGGTTTGAAAGGTGCCGCTGATACAATCAAGTATTATATGACTTATGATGGCAGAATGACAGTAAACGATATTTCACGCTACCGTTTTGCGACATTCGCATCTGATACTTTGCACTCTATCAGCGTTGCTGCATCTAATATGCCTCTGTATAAGCAGCTTAAACCGAAGTTTACTGTTGTAAGCTCTCTTCCGTATAACGGCAAGTCAAAGGCTGAAGACCTGACGGATTATGATCCCAAGACTCTTGTCTATTTCAAGGGTAGAGGAGCTGCAGGTGACTACATCAAGATTGATTTCTCTGAACCAGTACAATGCTCGGTTATCGATATGAAATTCGGCCGTCAGGTAATTGACTTTAACGGAATCCAGAACGGATATGTCGAGTTCTCATACGATGGCGAGAATTTTATCAAGGCTGAGGATATCAATTGCGACAGAGCGGTTGTCAGACCTGATAGCACAAAGGGTGTGAAGAGTGTAAGGGTTGTCATTACCGGTGAGACAGACAGCAACAGAATAGGTCTCTGTGACTTGTTAATATATTAGATCACACACTATAAAGTCGCCAATTATAGGCGGGGCTGTCAATAAAACAAATATGGCGGCTAATATCATAGCCGCCATATTTGTTTTCAGTAATACGTCGTTATTATTTCAGCCCTTTCTCTTTCTTTATCATCTTAACGACTTTCTCTACAGGGAGTTCTTCAATTACATTTCCGTCAATTCCCTTGGTGGTATGAGCTGCGAACAGGCTGTTCCAGAGAGCTTCCGCTGTAGCTTCTACAGTCGCCTCAAAAACAGGAGACATCTCGTCATTGTCAAGAACAACGGTATTGTGAGTCTCTTTTCCGTTCTTCACGAAATTGTCCTCATAAGTGGAGAACGCTATTATGTAGTCACCGCTTCCGTTAGAAGCGAAGCTGCCTGTACGTGAAAGTCCCATAAAAGCTCTTTTTGCGATTCTTTCAAGAAGACGTGCGTCAACCGGAGCGTCTGTGGCAACAACTATCATACATGAGCCGTCACCCTTTTTCGCCTCTTCTGTCTTTGCTTCAGCCTCAACACTTTTGCGATAAGAATAACTGTTGAGCTTTTTGCCCACTTCAACTCCGGCTATCTCTAAAATACCGCCATAGTTTGTCTGAACAAGGACACCGACGGTATATCCTCCAAGACTTTTAGGGAGGACTCTTGAAGAGGTGCCTATACCGCCTTTCCAACTGAAGCATACAGTACCAGTTCCGGCCCCTACGCAACCTTCCTCGACAGGTCCGCCTTTGGCTTTGCTGATAGCTTCCAATACATGTTCTGGAGTGACATATCTCGCCCTTATGTTGTTCAATTCTCCATCATTTGTCTCACCTACAACTGCGTTCACAGACTTTACTTTTTCATTTCCAGGCTGCTGTAATGTGTAGGTAATCAATCCATTAAGACCCGCAGCAATGCTTAGGGTGTTTGTAAGCACAATCGGAGTTTCGATATTACCCAATTCCTTTACCTGGCTGTAACCCGCAAGCTTTCCGAATGCGTTGCCAAGATATATGGCGGCAGGTACCTTATTTTTGAAAATATTGCCTTGGTGCGGAATGATGGCGGTTACACCTGTGTGCATATCACCCTCATTTTCAAGGGTTACTTGTCCCACAGTCACACCTGCCACATCTGTGATGGCGTTATATTTTCCCGGTTTGAAAATACCGTATTCGATTCCATAGTCTCTCATTCTCTTTTTCTGGGCATCTGCGGAAGTCGCGCTTCCTGCGACGAAGATTGCCAAAAGAGCGGCGGTAAGTATTCCTTTTCTATTCATCTTGATAAGTATATGTGTAGCGTAAAATTAAGTAACTTGCGAGATAAATACAATTTAAAAGGAAGGAACTTGGAGCAGACAGAAAAAGCGGTACTTGTCGGTGTCATAACACCAGACGCCACAGAAATACAAGTAAACGAATATCTTGACGAGCTGGAATTCTTGGCTCTTACAGCAGGCATTGAGGGGGTAAAGAGATTTACACAAAGGCTTGACAAGCCTCTTTCCAATACTTATGTGGGTAAGGGCAAGCTCGAAGAAATTCAGGCGTATATAGCTGAGAATGAGATTCCTCTTGCGGTTTTTGATGATGAATTGAGTGGGGCGCAGGTAAGGAATCTTGAAAAGGCTTTGGGTTGTCAGGTATTAGACAGAACCTCTTTAATATTGGATATTTTCGCATGGAGAGCGCAGACGGCCTACGCTAAAACGCAGGTGCAACTTGCCCGTTATCAATATATATTGCCGCGATTGACCGGTATGTGGAGTCACCTTGAAAGGCAGCGCGGAGGTCGAGGTACCAGAGGAGGTTCCGGTGAAAAGCAGCTTGAGACCGACCGACGAATAGTCGAGCAGAAAATAAGCCAGTTGAAGGAACAACTGAAAAAAATTGACAGGCAGATGGCCTCTCAGAGAGGCAACAGGGGCAGAATGGTCAGAGCCTCACTTGTAGGATATACAAACGTCGGTAAGAGTACGATAATGAATCTTCTTTCCAAGAGTAATGTTTTTGCCGAAAACAAGCTGTTCGCAACCTTGGATACGACTGTAAGAAAAGTTGTCATTGAGAATACCCCTTTTCTTTTGAGTGATACGGTAGGCTTTATCAGAAAACTTCCCCATCAACTTGTTGAGTCTTTTAAAAGTACCCTTGATGAGGTCAGAGAAGCTGATTTTCTCCTGCATGTCGTGGATATCTCCCACCCGAATTTCGAGGACCAGATAAAGGTTGTCAAGAGAACGTTAGAAGAGATAGGCGCTGGTTCAAAGCCTGTATTTATGGTCTTCAACAAGATAGACGCATATAAACACGTGCAGAAGAGTGAGTTTGACCTTTCTCCGGACAGACCAGGCAATATGTCTTTGAAACAGTTGGAACAGTCTTGGATTGGCAAGGAAAACTCTCCGGCGATATTCATATCGGCTAAAAAGAAATTCGGAATAGACAAGCTTCGGAATGATTTATACAAGATGGTTGGAGAGACAATAAAAGGGCGTTACCCTTTCAACGATTTTCTTTGGCAGAATATAGACGATATAGATCCCGAAGGGATAACTATGGCATAACACACGGTGCCGCTGATTTTTGCCTAAATGAATGATTTGCAGGTATATATTGACGAAATAGTGCGTAAGGCAAAATCAATGAAAGGGGTTTCTTTCAGATTGCCCTATGGACCTGATGTACTCAGTATTGAGATTATTGGCAAGCAATTCTGCCTTATAGACCTTTCTAAAAAGTGGGATTTCTATAATTTGAAATGCCAGCCCGAACTTTCCGAAAAGTTGAGATGGTATTTTTCGGGAATACGTCCTGGCTTTCACATGAATAAGACACATTGGAACTCTGTTGATTTTGATGGCGACTGCCCGATGGCACTACAGTACATGCTTTTAAGGCATGCCTATCTACAGACGCTGAAAGGTCTTACCAAAAAGGACAAGACGGCTCTTTATGGAAGCTCTGAAGCATTTGACACCAAGTATGAAAAACAGCTGTCAGAAATCTCTAAGTTTTTGGAAAAGACGTACTTATAACGTCAGATATATACAAAAGCTAATCAATAGCATATTAGTAAACGCCAAGCCTTATAGGTAGAACAAATAAAGGGGTAAGTAAAAATTCACTTGCCCCTTTATCTATAATGCGTGTCAGTAAAACTTATCTCAACTGGAATACGATAGGGAATGTATACTTAACCTTTACATTCTTGTTTCTCTGTCTTCCAGGTTTCCATTTTGGAGAAGAATTGATAACTCTCAAAGCCTCCTTGTCTATAGATGAGTCTACACCTCTGACAACTCTGGCATCCTTAACGGAACCATCTGTATCGATAGTGAACTGAATGGTAACACGACCCTGCACACCATTTTCCTTCGCTATTTCAGGATAAACGATTTTGCTGTAAACCCATTTTGTAAATGTGTTTGCGTCGCCACCCTGGAATGTAGGTTTTTCCTCAACGAAGGTGAAAGGGATAATCTCCTCTTCTTCAGCCTCTTCCTCAACAGGTTTAGCCTCGATATAAGGTTTGATTTCAATTTTGGCTGTGTTATCATCTGTACTGATGAACTCTGTAGTAACCTTTACATCGTTATCAACGATTTCAAGTTCCTCTGTCATAACAGGCTCTTTGATAGCCTCAGGTGGAGGTGTTTCGTTCTGCTCTGTGATAGGAATATCCTCCTCTTCAACAGCAACACGAGTGTCTTCTGCGAGACCTGAAGCCTGTTTCTCTCTTGTGCTCCAAGAGAAAGCTCCAAGTACAATCGCCAAGGCGATGATCAAGCCAATTTCACGGTAGAGCAATTTCTTGTTCTCCAAGCTGGCTCTCGGTGTTTTCTTAAGTTCCATTGTTTAGTATTTTATAAATAATTAATGCTTATTTGATGTAACCCAACTCCTTAATGACAGCGTTGGTCTTTCTTGAGGCCTCAGCGCTTGACTTGAACAAAGCCTTTTCGTCATCATTAAGGTTGATGTCTACGATTTTCTCAACACCATTTTTGCCGAGAACTGCAGGTACACCCATGCAGATATCGCTTTCACCATACTCACCTTCAAGGTAGCAAGAGCAAGGCATAAGTTTCTTCTCATCCTTGATAATAGCTTTTGCCATAGAAGCGGCTGAAATACCAGGGGCGTACCAAGCTGAAGTACCGAGCATACCTGTAAGGGTAGCGCCACCGACCATTGTATCAGCGATTACCTTGTCGCAAACTTCTTTAGAAAGGTAATTTGTTACAGGAATACCTCTGTAAGTAGCATATCTGATAAGAGGAATCATAGTCTTATCACCGTGAGCGCCTATAACCATACAATCGATGTCGGCTACAGGAACATTCAAAGCTTCAGAAAGATAGTATGTGAAACGGCTTGAATCAAGCATACCGCCCATACCCATTACCTGATTTCTTGGAAGACCAGATGTCTTGTGAACAAGGTAGTTCATTGTATCCATCGGGTTTGCCACAACGATAATCTTTGCCTTAGGTGAATGCTTGAGAACGCTGTCAACAATAGATGTCATAATCTTCGCATTAACACCAACAAGCTCTTCTCTTGTCATACCAGGTTTTCTTGGCATACCTGATGTGATGATGACAACATCCGAGTTCTCTGTCGCAGCATAGTCGTTAGTAGCTCCAACTACCTTTGAGTGTGCATGATATAACTTCGCACCCTGGTTGATATCCAGAGCTTTGCCCTCTGCGAGACCTGGTTTGATATCAAGAAGAGTTACTTCTGAAGCGACATCCATATGCTGTATAGCTTCAATACAAGAGGCACCTACATTACCGGCGCCTATAACTGAAATTTTTGACATAGCGTATCTATTTAAGTAAATATGTTTTTATCTATTTTTGCATTGCGAACATGTTGTGTGGCCGATTTAGAAAACCGCTTGTGTGCTTTTTCTGTAGTGGCTCAAGTATACACATTGCAAGCACAAATGTATTAAATCAAATTAAGGTACCCTTTTTTCTAATATCATTTATTTATCAATGTTTCATTTTGAGCAGCAAGATCTGAATGTGAGGCTTACAGGAAAAAGAATTCTCAAGAATTGGATGAAGTCAACTCTTCAGAAAAGAGGAATGAAAGTCGGTGAGATTTCTCTCATATTTGTCAGTGACGACTATATTTTAGACCTGAATAAAAAGTCATTAGGTCACGACTACTATACTGATATCATTACTTTTGACTATTCAGAAGGAGATATAGTGAGCGGTGATCTTTTTATAAGTCTTGATACGGTTCTGGCTAATTCGGAGGAGTACCCCCAACTTTATACTCCATTTTTTGAGTGTGAGTTATGTAGGGTTATGATACATGGCCTGCTTCATATGTCCGGTGAAGATGATCATTCTGAAGAGCAACTCCAGAGAATGAGGGCTGCAGAGAATGATGCGTTAAAAGATATTGCAGGTTTCCTTGCCTCCGGTTCTGTCCGTTGTTCATTTAAAAGATAGCTCTATGCCTACATTTGATAATTCATACGATGTAATTGTAATAGGTGCCGGCCATGCAGGTTGTGAAGCGTCTTGTGCGGCTGCTAAGATGGGTATGCGTACTCTTCTGATTACAATGGACATGAACAAGATAGCGCAGATGTCTTGTAATCCAGCTGTTGGTGGAATAGCTAAAGGTCAGATTGTTAGAGAGATAGATGCTTTGGGTGGTATGATGGGACTTGTTACTGACGCAAGTACTATCCAGTTCAGAATGTTGAATATCTCTAAAGGACCCGCTGTGTGGAGTCCGCGTGCACAATGTGACAGGCAGTACTTTATTCTTAATTGGAGATATATTCTTGAGCATACCCCCAATCTTTATATATGGCAAGACTCTGTAAATGAATTGATTATAACAAAATCAAACAGAATTTCGGGAGTGAGGACCCAAAATGGAGCCACCTTCAGAGCAAAAAAGGTCATTCTAACCGCAGGTACATTCCTTAACGGTAAGATGTTCATAGGTAAGGAGATGTCTGTAGGAGGCAGGGTTGGTGAGCCTTCCGCTTTTGGTGTTACTGAATCTTTGGTAGAGAGAGGGTTCGAAGTCGGAAGGATGAAAACGGGCACTCCTCCGCGAATAGACGCTAAATCCATTGATCTTGATGCTCTTCCTGTACAATATGGTGACGATAGGCCTGCGAGGTTTTCATTTCTGAATGTACCGTCGTCTGTTCAGGCTAACGTCCCTCAGATGACTTGCAGAATGGTTCATACAAACCCTGATGTACACGCAATTTTAAAGAAGGGCTTTAAAGCGTCACCGCTGTTTTCTGGTAAGATAAAAGGCATTGGCCCGCGCTATTGTCCGAGCATAGAGGATAAACTCAGGACATTCGCAGATAAGGACTCACATCTTCTCTTTCTCGAACCTGAGGGTTGGTTTACAAATGAGTATTACCTTCAGGGATTCTCTTCGTCTCTCCCTATGTCAATTCAGATTGAGGCGATACACCATATAGAAGGGCTTGAAAACGCTGAAATATTCCGTCCCGCCTATGCTGTAGAATATGATTATTTTCCTCCGACTCAGCTTCATCACTCTTTAGAGAGCAAATTGGTAAAAGGGCTTTATCTCGCAGGTCAGGTAAACGGCACTACCGGCTACGAAGAAGCCGCAGCACAGGGATTAATGGCGGGTATTAATGCTTCTCTTGCTCTGCGTAATAAAGAACCTCTCGTTTTGTCAAGAAATGAATCATATATAGGTGTTCTTATTGATGATCTTGTAATGAAGGGAGTTGATGAGCCATATCGTATGTTTACATCTCGTGCGGAGTACAGAATTCTTTTGCGTCAGGATAATGCTGATTTCCGACTCACTCATTATGGTTACTCTGTCGGGCTTGCTACTGCCGAAAGGATGAAAATGGTTGAAAAGAAATATAGTCTTGCGGATAAACTTACCGATGTCCTTGACAACGAAAATGTCACCCCCTCAAAAGTGAATGATTATCTTTCAACCATAGGTAGTTCAAAGTTAGTTGAGGGTAAGAAGGCGTCTGACCTTCTTTCCCGCCCCGATGTAAAGTTGTCGGAACTCCTTTCAATTGTTCCACGTGGAACTGAGGTTAAAGAAACAGCTGGGTCTATGGATGAAGAATTCAGAGTTTCTGAGGATTTCATTAATTGCGATTCGGACGGCTGCCATTCGCTCCGTTTCCCTTTCCGTCCTTTAGGCTTTAATTCGACAGATAATGTCTGTGTCAAGTATTCTCTTTCTGACGAGTTGTTTCAGTTCGTAGAAACAGCCATTAAATATAGGGGATATATTAACAGGGAAAAAATTGTCGCAGATAAAATGCTCAGGCTCGAGCAAATGAAAATACCTGTCAACTTCAATTATCTGAAAGTCCTTTCACTTTCTACCGAGGGCAGGCAGAAGCTTATGCGTTATAAACCGTCAACGATAGCCGCAGCGTCGAGAATTCCGGGAGTTTCGCCCGCCGATGTTTCTGTGCTCTTGGTCTATTTTGGAAGATGAGTTAAAATCTTTGAAAAAATTAGCTTTTTTTGTTTACGAGGATGCTCCTGACGATATCAAAGGAGAGATAGCCTCAAAAATCAGGAAAATCGTCAGCCATGACTATAAAAGCTATAATATCAAGGACTCTACAGGTGCTTTGACAAACTCCACCATCTATTATTCCTATGCGTCTCCTTCCAGAAACAATAAGGGGCGTTTCATAAACAATATGGTATTTCATGCATCTGATGAGTCCGTTGTGTTGATTTTGGAGGGAGATTTCAAAGAAGGAGATTTTGAAAAGATCATAAAAGGGGAAATTTTCAAGGAAAACAGGGCCGAAAAGTCTTCTCTGTAGAATCCTACAAAATGCCTGTTTTTAGTATCATGAATTACTTTAGAAAAAAGTTATTAACACACTATAAATATACGTGTTAATAAATACGATTTAAACAAGAACTTCAATCAAAATCAACATTATCCCCGACCCCTATATTATTTGATAATACAATTTAGCATTAATTTAAGTAAACTAACCCAATATGCTA
>CAMGTS010000041.1 GCA_946062035.1 uncultured Bacteroidales bacterium | reverse complement strand
TCTTGCGCTACAGCTCATCAGCGGATTGATCAGGATTGTCGTCATCCTCGCATTGCGGTTTTCAATAGTACGGGTCGCCATTACAGCCGGGACATTGCATCCGAATCCCATAATAAGAGGGATAAACGAGCGCCCGTGCAATCCGAACTTGTGCATTACCCTGTCCATGATGAAAGCGGCACGAGCCATGTACCCAGTCGCTTCCAAAAACGATATGAAGAAGAACAGAATCAGAATATTCGGCAGGAAAACTATCACGCTGCCAACTCCAGTTATGATTCCGTCAACGACAAGAGCCTTGAACCACCCTTCAGGCATCAGACCGCTCACAAAATTTCCGATCCACCCGACACAAGAGTCAATCCAGTCCATCGGATATTGCCCGATAGTGAATGTAGCCTGGAAGATGAGATATAGCATAGCGAAGAAAATAGGGAATCCCCACCATTTGCTCGTGGCGAAACTATCTATTTTTTCAGTAAAGTTCTTGCTCTTTCTGACTTGTCCGCGTTTTAGTGTCTCTTTCAACGCACCGTCGATGAATCCGTATTTCGCATCCATGAAAGCGTTTTCAGCGGAAGTATGGAGTTCCCTCTCTATCTTCTTAACTTCCGCATCCCTAACTTTAAGGATATTATCATAGTTAGCGAACCGTGTGATAAACTTCTCCATCAGACTGTCACCCTGAAGAAGCCTTATAGCGACATATCTCGGAGTTATCTCATCCAATGCGTTAGGGTTCTTATATATCTCCGCCTTAAGCGTATCGATGGAGTGCTCGAGCACAGAGCCATGATTGATATGAATATGCTTCAGGATAGAGAGCACTCCGCTCTTTTCCGAGAGTTTTTTACTGTCAGCAGCCTGGTCTTTTCTTGTTCCCGCCACGTTAGGATACTTTCCGCTTCCATCCGTAGACCTAACTTGATCTGCGCCCTCATAAACCTCTATTATTGTGTTGAAAAGCTGCGTCAGCCCCTGGTTCTTTACCGAAACCGTCGGAACCATCGGAACTCCGAGCAGCCGCTCCAACTCTTTATAATCCAAGTGGTCGCCCTTTTCCTCCAACTCGTCGAACATATTCAGCGCAACGACCATTCTATGGTTCATATCTATCAACTGGGCTGTCAGGAAAAGATTTCTTTCCAAGTTTGACGAATCCACGACATTCAGGATAACATCAGGATGGTCGTTCAATATAGAGTTGCGGACAAACTTCTCTTCCGGACTGTATGCTGAAATCGAATATGTGCCAGGAAGGTCTATAAGGGTGAATCTGTACCCCTTGAAATACATTTTACCTTTAACGGCATCGACCGTCACACCGCTATAGTTGCCCACCCTCTCATGCGCCCCGCTCGCCCTGTTGAATAGCGAGGTCTTCCCACAATTAGGGTTACCGACGAGGGCGACAGTAATATCCCTGCTTTTTTCCCTTGCGCCCCTCAACAGGGCATCTTCTTCGGAATCAGCGTATTGCACAGAATTGTCAGCATATTTACATGATGATACGCAAGACTCTGAACAATATGCGCATTTGACTTGATGCGAAGAATCGTGCTCTTTTGCAAGATGTTCCGCCTCATCGATACTGATAACTTCAATTTGAGCGGCCTCGCTCAATCGCAAAGAAACATTGTACCCTAAAATTCTATACTCCACGGGATCCTGCAACGGAGCTTTATGGAGGACTTCCACGGTCTTCCCCATAATGAATCCCATCTCCACAATTCGCTTGCGGAACCCTCCGTGCCCGTGCACTTTGACTATAACACCTTTTTCCGCTGTAGACAGCTCGGATAATTTTTTCATCGGCGCAAAGATATTAAGTTTGGGCTATCCGTTTTAGCCGTTTATTGAAAAATCACAACAATTAGGTATTTTCGCTCCCGATTGGAAAAGACTATTAATAATTATAAAAGGGTAAACAATGAAAAAATTCAGATTTGGGACTTTATTAGTCTGCTTACTGTTAGGGCTTTGCTCCCTTACTTCTTGTACAGACGACAAACCTGCTTTCAAGCTCATCCAGGTCGGATTCGACGACCTTCCAGATGATATGAAGGCTGATGATGTCTATGGCGCCAATCTTTATGGCGCAGGTTACTATTGGTTAGACGACCTGTCTGGTCTTGGTTCTAAGCCATACAACGACCAGTATTACAGCGGAGGTTCAGCTATTTCCACTTTCGGAAGTTCATCATGCGAACTTACCCGTGAGAACGCCGCAAATTGGTATATGTACCAGATGGCGGTAGATTCTAACGACGGCGACGGCAATCCGGGATGTCTTACCAAACAAGCCTGCCTTGTAGCATACGGAACATCTGAATCAGAGCCTTGGGCCAAAGCCGCGACCATCAATTTCACCGATTCCCCTTCAACAGAGAGGGTTATCCTTGGACTTTACATCTGCAACACTGTATATGCAAAGTCTTATATGACAATGGAAACCGGCTTCAATACTGTAATGAGTCCGCTTCTGAATTCATATTTCAAGGTTGAATTCAAAGGCTACGACGCTAACGGCAACAAGACCGGTGAGGTTGAGGTATATCTTGCGGATTTCCGCAATGGTTCTACACTCGGTGTACGAGACGGCTGGCTCCCTGTATCATTGGAGTCTCTCGGCAAGATTCATACACTTCAAATCGATTTTGAAAGTTCCGATGAGGGAGAATATGGCATGAACACTCCCGCCTATGTCGCTATCGACGACATTGTCGTAAGAGCCGACTATGAAGAGGCTATCAGCGGCAACAAGGCTAATATCCAGTAAAATTTCAGTTAAGTTTTCTTATATGAAGGGAGGATGACCACGAGGCCATCCTCCCTTCATTTTACCCATAACGCTCTATTGCAACTGATTATTTGTTCCGAACACAACCTCAGAATCTTTTTTCTCTTTTGATATGAGTTTGATAAGGTAACAGTCATACGAAAATAAAAAGAGCAGAGTCCTTTCGGTACTCTGCTCTCTGAATATAACGTATGCGACGTTCTATTAGAAGATAAGTCTTGCGCCAAACAACATTCCCCAAGTACTGCCTGTAGAGAGTGTCTTTGACCAATGGTTGTTCTTCCAGAATGCGTCGATAACGCTCTTAGGATCTGAGTTTGAAGCCGCAGAGTTCAACTTATAAGTAGGAACACCATTCTGTCTGCTTACGAATGTAAGCGGACGAAGGTTGTCGTAGCTCTGTGAACCCATGCTCTTGTATGCGCCCCAATCCTTGTTAAGGAGGTTACCAACATTAATGATATCCAAGCTGAACTGGAGAGTATATCTTCTGTTTGTACCGAAGTTAGTGAAGATATCCTGCATAATCTTGACATCCCATCTGTTGTGCCATGGCTCAACATAACCGAATCTCGTAACATACTGACCCTTGTGCTTCTTGAGGTAAGAGTTGTCGTTTACAAGATTCCAGAAAGCCTCAGCCTGCATATCGGCAGGAACCATTACTGATTCATTTCTGTCAGTAGCAGGATTTTTCCATGTATAAGTAGCGTCAACGAATTTGAGCTCGCTCTTTGATCCAGGGATATACATAAGGTCAGCTGTATAACCGTCCTTGTTCATATCGTTAGAATAGGTCCAGTTTGCTCTGCCCTGTGCACCGCCGGTATAAGTAAGGGCGAATGTAGTAGCGAAGTTCTTAAGCCACTCCAATCTGTAAGATACGTTAGCCACGATTCTGTGAGGAACAGCGAAATTAGAGTATCCGAGTTCAGGATCGTTGAGGTAGCTTCTTACAGGGTTGCTGCTCCATGCTGAAGCTGCTGTAGAACCTGGGTTAGAAGTAACATCCTTAGCTACAGTCCAAGTGTAGGCGATGCTACCCTGGAAGCCCTTGGTCATGTTCTTGGTCAACTGAGCCGTGAGTGAGTTCTGGAAGCCTTTGCTTGTATTAGTAAGCAACATAGCGGAACCTACAGCTGAGTTGATCTTAGTATTAGTCCAGTAAGGACGGTTGTCCAAGCCTGAATAGTAGCCTGCCGGGAACTCAAGGTTGATATTCTTCTGCATAACAGCGTGGATATCCTTTGTGAAGATCTCCTCAAGGGTGAATACCATGTTCCACGGAAGCTCGAAGTCAGCTGCGAAAGATGTTCTCCAAACCTGAGGCATCTTGAAGTCCTTAGCTACCTCGCAAAGACCTGCGCCGCTTGGCAGTCTGCCTGGAGTCTGAGGGAACAATGTTGGGTTGTTTGCGATAAGATTCCTATAGTCAGGATTGAAACCGCCGAGACGCATGAGGTCTGCTGAGCTTGTCAAAAGCATCTCAGGAGACTGGATCATACCGGAACCGTTAGGCTGGTTTGTAAACCATACGAATGGAAGAAGGCCGCTGAAAAGACCCGTACCACCGCGGAGCTGAATGCTTCTGTCGCCAGTAACATCCCAGTTGAAACCGATTCTCGGAGAAACTTGGATTTTCTGTTTAGGCCATTTGCCGCTGCGGATATGGTAGTTCTTCTCTGCAGGAGTTCCTATTGTATATTTGTTTGGATAGTAGTTGTCCCACTTGTTGAAACCGAACTCGTCAACTGCAGGGTTGCTGTCCAAGTCATTCAGATAGAGAGGAAGCTCTGCCCTTACACCGTAAGTGAGCTTGAAGTTGTCGTTAACCTGCCACTCATCCTGAGCGTAAAGTGAAGCCAATCCGAAGTTAAGCTCAACACCCGGAGCCTCTTCGCCGTTGTATCCGTAAGTAAGACCGAACTCCGTAGGAGTTGCGTTTGCCATGAATGCCTCCATACCGTCAGCATAAACGACACCTGTTGCAGGGTCAGCAGTGTTATTGTAGTTGTACTTATAGTATGAAGTACCCTCTCTCATGTAGGCGTTCTTGAAGTAGTACTTGTTGAATGAAGCACCTACAGTAATATGATGACTGCCGAGATCGAAGTTCACATTATCCTTGATAGACATGTTCCTATCCTTCACATCGTTATTGTGAGTGAAAAGCTCATATCCGAAAGTCATGTATTGGTCTCCCTCTTTCCAAAGGTCAACGAACGGGAACTCCTTTGAATCAGAAGTTCTCTTGTCCTCGTTTGAAGTGTAAGAGAAGAGGAGGTTATTGCTTACCTTACCGAAGTTAGAGTTCAACTCTGCTGTGATACTTCTGACAGTATTTTCGAAGCCGTACCAAGTGTTGCTGAACGCTACTGACTGGGCGCTGTTACGTCCTGAACCTCTTGTTCTCGGACCGGAATTGCTGCTGCAAAGATTATCTGAAGTACCCACCACCTCATTGTATCTTACTGTGAGTTTATGGTTCTTGCTGATGTTCCAGTCCAATCTTGCGAGAATCTTGTGGTTATCGGTCTCGAAGTTAGGGAAGTTCTGGAATGAACCTGCCTCATAGTTATATGTATTCAAGAGATAGTCGTGCATTCTCTGCAAATCAGCTATAGTAGTACGTGATTCCTTTTTATCCTTATTTGCCACACCATTTGCTGTAGGCTCCCAAGCGCCTGAAGGAGAAGTTGACTTCTCATACTCACCGCTCACGAAGAAGAAGAGTTTGTCCTTGATGATAGGGCCGCCGAATGTAACACCGTATGTCTCAGACTTAGAATCACGCGCACCGGTAACCTTGTTGTCGCCGACCTTCTCGCCTGTGAAAGATTTTGGTCTGAGGTAAGTGTAGACACTACCTGTAAAGTTGTTTGTACCACTCTTTGTAACGGCGTTAATAGAAGCGCCTGTAAACTGGCTCTGACGGATATCAAACGGAGAGAGGTTTACTGTAATCTCCTCGATAGCGTCCAAAGCGATAGGCTGAGCCTTACCGCCAGGGAGAATCTGGCTTGTGCTAAGTCCGAAGTTGCTGTTGAAAGCCGCACCGTCGATCTGAATGTTGTTCATTCTGTTGTCGCGGCCGCCGAATGATGTACCGTTAGCCTGAGGAGTCAAAGCCGCAAAGTCTGTGATACCTCTGTTAATGGTTGGAAGCTGCTTCAACTGAGCGGAACTGATGTGAGTGGAAGCTCCGTTCTTGTCAGAATTGAGAAGCTGGTTGTAACCCTCAGCTGTAACGACAAGTTCGTTGAGGGAAATAGCCTCCTCCGTCATCTGGACATTCTGAACAAAGTTCTCGCCCAACTTAAGGTATCCGCCACCGACCTTTACAGTACCGAAACCAAGAAGAGTAACCTCAACCTGATAAGGACCGCCGACACGCATGTTCGGAATACGATAGTTACCTGAGTTGTCGGTGGTAGAATAGTACTGTGAGCCTGATGGAGTGTGAGTCGCTACAACTGTAGCTCCAACGACCGGAGTACCGTCTTTCTCAGCCACCTTACCGCTCATAGATGATGTTGTAACCTGAGCGAATACGCCCGAAGCGACAAACAAGCTCATAATGAGCAAAGTAAAAATCTTAACTGTTTGTTTCATAAAAGATTAGAAATTAGGTATTGATTTTTTAACGCGGCAAAAATAACGATTGTGCTCGAAAAACAAACATTAAAATTCGCGTAAAGGTGATTTTATCCGTTTTATGATTTTCTGAAAGAAAAAATTCATATCTTTGTAACCACTTTGTTACATAGGTGGAAAGATTTGACTGCTTGCAACCACACAAAAAAATGCTAAAACGGAGGCCTGATATATCTGTCAGGCGGTTTTCCACAAACGCATAGTCAAACACTTACACTAAATGTTTTATTAAACTATTTAGTTATGGCTTATTTATTTACATCAGAATCAGTGTCTGAAGGGCATCCGGACAAGGTCGCGGATCAGATTTCAGACGCAATTTTAGACGAGTTCCTGAAAAGGGACCCGCAGAGCAAGGTGGCTTGCGAAACATTCGTCAGCACAGGGCTTGTAGTTATCGGAGGAGAAGTCCGTTCCGAGGAGTATGTCGATATTCAAGGTACGGCCCGCAATGTCATCAACCGTATCGGCTATACCAAAGCCGAATATATGTTCGACGGCAACTCTTGCGGTATTCTATCTGCGGTACACGAGCAGAGCGACGATATCAACCGCGGAGTTTCTAAGAAAGACGCCGAGAACCAAGGGGCGGGCGATCAGGGCATTATCTTCGGATATGCCTGCCGTGAGACAGAGGACTATATGCCTCTCCCGATCTGGCTTTCTCATAGACTTCTCCTCGGGCTTGCAGACATCCGCAAAAACACCAAGTTGATGCCATATCTCAGGCCGGACGCCAAAAGCCAGTTCACAATTGAATACAGCGACGACAAAAAGGCAAAGAAAGTCCACACGATTGTACTTTCCACCCAGCACGATGAGTTCGACACCGACACGAAGATGCAACGCAAAATCAAGGAGGATGTACAGAACATTTTGATTCCAAGGCTACTAAAAGGTCTTCCTGAGGAGATTACAGCCCTTTTCAAACCGGGGTACAAACTGCTTGTGAACCCTACCGGCAAATTTGTTATCGGAGGTCCTCATGGTGATACCGGTCTGACCGGAAGGAAGATTATCGTTGACACCTACGGCGGAAGAGGAGCTCACGGAGGCGGTGCCCTTTCCGGAAAAGATCCGAGCAAAGTCGACAGATCGGCGGCTTACGCAGCCCGCTACATAGCCAAGAACCTTGTTGCGGCAGGGGTGGCGGATGAATGCCAGATTCAGATTTCATACGCTATCGGTGTCGCCAGACCGCTGAGCATTTTCATCAACACATTCGGAACATGCAAAGCGAAAAAGAACGGAGTAACCCTTTCGGATGGAGAAGTTGCGGCTAAAGTCGGTGAAATTTTTGATTTGCGCCCTGCCAAAATCATCGAGAAGTTGGGATTAAAGAACCCTATCTACCTTCCTACCGCGGCATACGGACACATGGGAAGAAAGCCTTATAAGGAGACCGTTACAGTTTTCGAAAACGGGAAGAAAGTAAAGAAGAGCATCCTGTTCTTCGCATGGGAACTTACAGACAGCGTCCCTGCCGTTAAGAAAGCTTTCGGCCTTTAGAACGCCAACTCGACACCGAAGTTGACAGCTACACGGTGATCCGCTTTAGTGCGGACACCGTTTATTGTTTTATGACGATGGGTCATTCTCCAGAAGCAGTCTACCCTGAAAACTCTGAAGATATTAGAGACACCGACTCCCATCTCTATATATGGTCTTTTGAGCGAGCCCATCCCCTCTGGGAAAAGGACTTCAGACTCCATCCCTTCGTATAGCGCACCCTCGCCTGTGCCAGGAATCGTGCTTGACGGATTGCCGATTTTACCGTCCGTTATGCCATTGTTCTGCCTTGAAAGCGTGCCATAAGCGGCCTTAAGGGTAAATACCTCTCTCCATTGGAGACGCTTCATGAGAGGAATCTTTCCGAGAAAGAACCCTTTGAAATTATGTTCCCAGAACATTGTCACCCAAGTATCCGATGCGAATTCATAGAAATCCATGCAGGCGAATGAACTTGGGTCGAAGAAGAACGTGCCGTTACCCTCATGAAGCTTCAAGAACGGATAAGGGACCTTGCCGATAATCCTGCCGCTCGAAAGTTCTATCTTTGAAACTCCTGCAGGAGGGAGTTGCAGACCATACTGAATCTTGCTCTCCAAGCGCAGGTAGCTATAGTCGTTGTTCGAGCTTTTTACAGCTCCGATAACATCAAATGTCAGGATAGGATATCTGCTTTGAATATAGTATTTGTCGAACGTTCCCCTCGTAACCGTCTCCTGCCAAGAAAACCTTGCGGTAAGATGAAGTTGTGTCGCCCCCACCGAGTTGACATGAGAACTATCCGGAGCGAACATCGGGACATAATCGTTCGAGAACACCCTGCGGCTTTCCAAAGCCACGCCCAGATTGACATTTTCATTCAACTCATGCTGATATGAAACCGAATAATCGTTTACAGGACTGAGTTTCTGGCTGTTACCTTTAGCAAGCAAAGATGACATGATGTTGCCTTCGGTAAATGAATCCGTACCCCTTCCGAGCTGAAGGACATCTCTTTTGGCGGATAGTGTCAGCTTTCTTGTCGGCTGATTGTTAAACACATACTCCAAAGTCGTACCT
>CAMGTS010000040.1 GCA_946062035.1 uncultured Bacteroidales bacterium | reverse complement strand
CGAAAAGTTCCTTAAAACTCTTGAATGAAAATTTCAGTTCGAACTTCCAATGGCCTAAAATCCAGAGCATAATGGAATTAGAAGCCTGCTTGGTCAGCTGCTGTCCGACCAAGCTCCACACTCCATACCCTCTGAAAGCCATGCCGATTCCGACAACTCCGCTCAACAAAGACGAAGACAGCGAGCAGACAGTGAGACGCTTGAAATCTATCGCCTTAACAATCAAAACCCTTTGTATAATAGATACAGCATTGAATATCAGCACTAAACTCAGAACCCTCAGAAGCGCTGTAAGTTGCGGCTGTGCGAAGTAACTTGCGACAAGCGGAGCGCCCGCAAACAGAATCCCGAAGCACACGAGACTTATGGCGAAATTCGTTATGAAAGTCGTGCTTAGGTCTTCACGAGAGGGATTGGGTTTCCTTATAATAGCAGCGGAAAAACCATTGTCTATCAACGAGATTGAGATTGCGATAAATATCGTCAGCTCACCGATAAGTCCGTATTCTTCCGGGCCGAGAAACCATCTTGCAAGGACAAAACCGACAATAAAGGTCACGGCCATCGAAGAGAAGTTCTCTATGAACCCCCATCTTGCCCCCTTTATCGCCGTGGATTTAAGATTGTCGCTCACAAATACTTATGAATAGGTCAGCACTCTATTTCATCTGTTCAGCCGCCTTATTGAAGGTAGCGAGACCACTCTCTGTCAGAGGGTGCTTCAAAAGCCCTACAATCGCATTTAAAGGACAGGTCGCCACATCAGCACCTACTTCCAGACATCTGACTATATGGTTAGTATGCCTTATCGATGCCGCAAGTACTTGAGTTTTAAATCCGTAAGTACGGTACATATTGACGATGCTGCGGATAAGGTCAATACCGTCACCGCCTATGTCATCTATCCTACCGATGAACGGGCTGACGAAAGTAGCGCCCGCCTTTGCCGCCAAAAGCGCCTGTCCTAAAGTGAATACCAAAGTGCAATTTGTCGCATACCCCTTTGAGGCAAAGTATTTTACAGCCTTGATACCATTCTCGGTACAAGGAAGTTTGATGGTGATTTTCTCAGGGCAAAGAGCATGGAGGGTCTCCCCCTCTTCAATCATTCCATCATAGTCGTTTGAGAATACCTCAGCGCTGACAGGGCCGTCAACCAATTTACATATTGCAAGATAGTGATTGAAAATCTGCTCCTTTCCTTTGACACCCTCTTTCGCCATAAGCGATGGGTTGGTCGTTACTCCGTCGAGAATTCCGAGCGACTGAGCCTTTTCAATCTGCTCCAAGTTCGCTGTATCGACAAAAAACTTCATATCGCACTATTTATTTAAGTACATCTTTTTATAATACTTCTGATACGCTCCGCCGGTTACGTTGGCAAGCCACTCCTTGTTCTGGAGATACCACTCTACTGTCTTTACGATGCCCTCCTCGAAAGAGGTCTCAGGCTTCCAGCCAAGTTCGTTGCGAAGTTTTGATGAGTCAATTGCATAGCGCAGGTCGTGGCCGGCACGATCCTGAACGTAAGTAATCAGACTTTCCGAAGCTCCCTCCTTTCTGCCGAGCTTCTCATCGACAATCTTCACCAAGAGCTTTACAATATCTATGTTCTTCCACTCGTTGAGTCCGCCGATGTTATAAGTCTCACCTACGACTCCATTGTGGAATATCAGGTCAATCGCCTTAGCGTGATCCTCAACATAGAGCCAGTCTCTGACATTCAAGCCCTTGCCATAGACAGGGATTGGCTTATTGTGCTCTATATTGTTGATTACAAGAGGAATAAGTTTTTCCGGGAATTGGTAAGGACCATAATTGTTGCTGCAGTTGGTAATAACCTCAGGAAGTCCGAAAGTATCATGGAAAGCCCTTACAAAATGGTCAGAAGAAGCTTTTGAAGCTGAATACGGGCTGTGCGGCTCATACTTGTTCGTCTCTTTAAAGAGTGAACTATTGAATTCCAAAGAACCGTAAACCTCATCTGTGGAAATATGGTAGAATTTATGCAACTTACTCATTTCCTTAGCATTGGCAAGATTACACCCCCAATACTCTTTGGCCGCCTGTAGCATCGTCAAGGTTCCGATCACATTGGTCTTGGCGAAACAGAACGGATCCTTTATGCTCCTGTCCACGTGACTTTCAGCGGCAAGATGGATAATACCGTCTATCTCATATTTTCTAAGGATTTCGCTTATTGCCTTATAATCAGTCACATCGGCCTTTACGAATGTGTAGTTTTTCTTATTCTCTATGTCCTTGAGATTTTCAAGATTGCCGGCATACGTCAGCTTATCCAAATTGATGATGTTCTTGCGTGGATACTTTTTCACGAAAAGTCTCACCACATGAGACCCGATGAATCCTGCGCCGCCGGTTATAAGAATATTTTTCATATTTATCTGATTTTCAATATTTTCAATTAGTATTAATTCATATCGTCACTATTCGGACAACGCCGTCTTTTCGCTGCTTGGCGGCAAACTATCCCAACAGGTTATCAAGGCACTTACGCAGTGAAACCCTCCAATACGGCACATCCGCACCAAAAGTCTTTTTCACTTTTGATTTGTCGAGTACGGAATAGCTCGGCCTGCACACCTTGCTCGGAAACTCGTCCGAATGGCACGGCCTGACATTACAGAATTTTCCTCGCTTCTCTCTTGAAAGTTCCTCAATAGCCACAGAAAAATCGTACCAAGAGCATACCCCTTCATCAGTAAAGTTATACACGCCGCACTCTTTTGCGGTTATCTCCCCGTTTGCGGCTTTCAATGCCGAGTCATACACTACTCTCGCCAAATCTCCTGCATAAGTCGGAGTCCCGACCTGATCGAACACGACATTAAGCTCTTGACGATCAGCCATTAGCGACAGCATCGTTTTCACAAAATTCTTGCCGTACTCAGAGTAAAGCCAGGCAGTCCTGAATATCAGGTATCCAGGGTGTTTACCTGCGCTTACTGCCTCATCCAAAGCAAGTTCTACATTTTTCTCACCTTGAAGTTTGGTAACCCCGTAGACCCCTGTAGGCTTCGCCGGATCACTCTCTTTATATGGAATCGTCCTCCTGCCTCCTCCGAAGACATAATCGGTCGATATATGTATCATGAAAACCTTATGCTTCTTGCAAGCTTTCGCAAGAATGGCGGGTGCTTTGGCATTCAGCAATTCCGCCGTCTTCTCATCGTCCTCAGCTTTGTCGACATTAGTATAGGCCGCACAGTTGATAAGTATATCTATCTTATGTTCAGTGATATAAGCATCTACAGCCTTCGCATCGGTTATATCCAACTCAGCCACATCCGTAAAAAAGAAACGTGCGTCGGAAGAGTCGGCGAGCGTAGCTATGGAACTTCCCAACTGGCCGTTTGCGCCTGTTATCAAGATATTCGGAACGGTGTTTTCTGACTTATTTTTCATTTTTAAAATCTATACCGTTAAGCTTGGCCCACTCAACAAGAGTAGGATGAACTTTATCCTTGTCGCTCAACATCACATCTTCCGGATTCAGTTTCCAGTCAACTCCTATTGTCGGGTCATTCCAGATTATGCCGCCTTCTGATGCTTTGTTGTAGTAATTACTGCACTTGTACTGAAATACAGCCTCTTCGCTCAAGACAGAGAAGCCATGCGCAAACCCCTCAGGGATAAAGAATTGCAGCATATTCTCGCCAGTCAGCTCGACAGACACATACTTTCCGAAAGTTTTAGAGCCGGGTCTCAAATCTACCGCCACATCCAAAACTTTACCGCTGACGACTCTTACAAGCTTCGCCTGGGCATACGGAGGATTCTGAAAGTGAAGCCCTCTCAGCACCCCGTGTGAACTTTTGCTCTGATTATCCTGGACCATTTCGGGAATGTCAGGCAGAAGTTCAGCGAGCCTCTTCTTGTTATAGCTTTCGTAAAAATAGCCGCGGGAATCGCCGAACACATCTGGCTTGATAATATAAACCCCCTCGATATCAGTCTTTTGTATCTCCATATTAAATTCCGTCTGTAGGGTCAATTTTACCTGTGGCAAGGTCGTTGAGATATTTGCCGTAGTCGTTCTTGAGCATCGGTTTGGCTATACGCTGCAGGTCCTCCGCATTTATCCAACCATGGCTGAATGCGATTCCCTCTAAGCATCCTATTTTGAGCCCCTGCCTCTGCTCCAATGTCTGTACGAAGTTGGTAGCCTGTGAAAGGGAGTCATGAGTTCCCGTATCCAACCATGCGAATCCCCTTCCAAGAAGCTCGACCTTCAACTTACCCATTTTCAGATACTCTTGATTTACAGAAGTTATCTCTAATTCGCCTCTCCATGACGGTTTGACATTTTTTGCGATTTCAACCACGCTGTTCGGATAAAAATACAATCCGACAACCGCATAATTGGACTTCGGCTCTTTAGGCTTTTCCTCAATGCTGAGCACATTCCCCTCCTTGTCGAACTCAGCGACACCATAACGCTCAGGGTCATTCACATAGTAGCCGAAAACCGTCGCTTTCTGCTCTGCCGCACTTGAAGCCGTACAGTTTGACACAGCTCTCTTCAAGATTTCAACAAAATTACTTCCATAGAAGATATTATCACCGAGGACAAGACATACGCTGTCGTCTCCGATAAACTTCTCGCCGATTATAAACGCCTGGGCGAGACCATCCGGGGATGGCTGCACCTCGTAAGAGAAATTGACTCCATAGTCAGATCCGTCCCCGAGAAGCCTCATGAAAGACGGCATATCCTCCGGAGTCGAGATTATAAGTATATCCCTTATACCTGCCATCATAAGGACTGATATAGGGTAATAGATCATAGGCTTGTCATAAATCGGGAGCAACTGCTTGCTTACCCCTTTTGTAATCGGATACAGACGTGTACCCGAACCTCCTGCCAAAACGATTCCTTTCATATCAATTTTTTAAGAACTTGCCAAAGATAGTCAAAAGTCGAGGGCAGAAAAAGCGTTCTAACATTTTTCTGCCGAGACGCATCTCTATCTGTGAGCTTTAGCTCAAACATAGCAAATTTCGTCTATTTGTGGGAAGAAACTTCAGTAGTGTAAAAATCTATCAGACGCTCGATCGCACGACGGCATACAGGGCAGAAGTCCGGATAGGCGTTATCTCTCATCCTGCAAGTCGGATACGGCCTGTATACGCCTTCAGACTGATAACCTCCGCCTTCATAAACACCTACTTTATAGCTCTTTAAATCTTTGAAATCTTTTTTCCATGTATCAGTTTTCTGATCTGCCTTTGAGACAACCGCATCTTTCCAATCACCCTTTATCATATCCGCCCACTTCGAGCTGAAATCGGCAAGTGTCGTGATATTCTGCTCCCAAGGCTCTACATCAGGCAGATAGTAAGGCGAATACATATCGTCATAGAAATACTCGTCGGCAAGTCCGCCGAAACTGTGGCCGAACTCATGCACGACGACAGGAGAAGCCCATTTATTGTGGGCAGCCGAAAGAACATAAGAATTGAAGATGCCTCCGCCTCCGTAATTATCTGTATTCGCAAGGATTATGATATGCTCATAAGGGATTCCCGCAAGCGCATCGTGCAGTTTGAACAGATGAAGGGTAGTCAGATACCTGTCCATGTAAAATGTATCGAAGTGAGACTCTAAAGCGGTTTTCTTCCAATCCTTGTTATGCGGTATGCTGACCCCACTCTCCTGCGAAGGAATCCCTACCGCTATGAAGTTGAACTTCTCTTTCATGCCTTTATATGGCTCATAGGCGAGGATGTCATCCGTCGCTTTCTTCGCATCCTTATAGAAAATTTCCATTTCATCAGCGGTATAGCCCTCAGCCACAATCGCCACATCGATACACTCTTCGGGCGTTCCCCCTCTGCGCATGTAGCGATACGGCATCGGTTCTTTCTCAGC
This sequence comes from uncultured Bacteroidales bacterium, assembly GCA_946062035.1. Lineage (GTDB taxonomy): Bacteria > Bacteroidota > Bacteroidia > Bacteroidales > UBA932 > Egerieousia. Next base: position 3,131 of record CAMGTS010000040.1, on the reverse strand, counting down.
GAAATCCTTGTCAGCACCCTCTCTTGCTGATGCCAACCATTTTTCGCTTACCCCTATCTTTTTAATCAGGATGTCATCTGGCTTTACCTCGTGGGTGAAAGTAGCGCAAACCTGATTATGAATATCATACAGCTCTATGGTAATAGTCGCCGGAGCTGAAGGCATCGGAACCAAAAAGACATTTTCGAAAGACTTGCGTGTCTTTACCGCCTCTTCAGTAGCCTGCCATTCCTGGAACAAAGTCGAAAAAGAATTCGCATATAGAATCTTGCAAGTAGCCGAATCTTTCAGAATTATCTGACCGTTTCCACGAAGCGGAGCTTCCGTCATGTTCACTCTTCTGCCTGCCCAACCCTCGCTACGGTTCATATTGTACAATGAAATCACAGCCTCTTTATCTGTCCCGGTAAAGATATAGTTAAGCCTTAATGTCTCTTCCGTCAGCCCATCAGGCATCGGGCTTTGCGCATAACCTCTTGCCGCTGACATTGCTACAGCAAGAGAGATTACCAATAAAAAATATATTCTTTTCATTATCAATACATTATTAACAACATTTATTATAATATCCCATTCTAAAAACCTTGCCTTTTTTACACGAATAACAAACTTGTCGTATTCGCTCTATTAAATCAGAAAACCCAAACTCTATCTCACACATGACAAATTTCGACGGATTAGCCTACGGTATGAACCAATTTCTCCCATCAGTTCGAATCAATCTCTCAACTCTCATAGCTCTTAATATATCTCCCAAGCTACGCAATTTTTGCTCTGCAGTCTTACCATAAGGCAATACATCTTTGACGTATTCAAAGATGCTATCGCGTTTTGCCCCTTTGCTCCCAGCATTTTGAAGATACTGCAAAATCATTTGTTGGAGTTTCGCTTTGTCCAAACCTTTGTTACGGGTATAATCCGGCAATTGATTTGTTTTTTTAGCAATATCCAGTGATATGCTATATTCGGATGTATCACCCTCTAAAAGTCCTCTGTTCAATAAAGCGAGTGCGTTCTCCTCGGAAATACGATGTCCTTTCTGCACCGCATCCAATAGAATACAATATCAGGACGTATCGAATTGTTATTCCCTATATTAATTGAGACTTGTGATTGCATGGTTTTATTATAACTTTTCCAGCCTAAAAATTTAAGACAGTTTTCTATTTCCTGCTGATATTTAGGCTCTATTGAATTACACTCTATATACGGTTGTAGAGTATACACAATTTCCATCCAATTATCATTCATATGCAATCCTATTTAGATGTTACTATTAAATCGTTTATTTTCACTTCCAATAACTCGGCAACTTTGACAAGCGTCGCCAAATCAGGTTGAGATACATTTGAGCACCATTTGGAAATAGTTGATGGATTTTTGCCTAACTGTTCAGCCAACCATTTACCTGTTTTCTTTTTTTCGACTAAAACTATTTTGAGCCTATTTATATCTTCCATATTTATCATTAAATTGAATTATATGCGAATATAGTGAATTGATAGTCAAATCAATTCACTATAAACTACCAATGTCTTTTATGGGAATAAAATAATTGCCTTTTATTTTAGACTCCGTCATATATTCGCTGCACCTCAGCATAGGAATATATCCAGACCTCAATTTTAGTGAAGATAGATAATTCAATCTATCATGGAGATTTCATACGGCGGAATGTACGTTATATCAAAAAGATGTAAATTGGCGGTGCAAATAAATTGTTTTAGCTAAAGATGGACTCAAAGGTAAATTTCAGATACGCTGAGAGAGGCGATATTGCGCTCATTCTGCGTTTTATAAAGGATTTGGCGGATTACGAAAAAATGTCGGACGAGGTAGTAGCCGACGAAAAGACATTGGAAGAGTGGATTTTTGACAAACAAAAAGCCGAAGTTATTTTCGCTCTTGAGGATGGCAAGGAAGTAGGATTCGCCCTGTTCTTCCACAATTTTTCCACGTTTCTCGGAAGAGCGGGAGTCTACTTAGAGGATTTGTACGTGCTGCCTGAATTCAGAGGCAAAGGGTACGGAAAGGCTATTTTAAAGAAATTGGCTTCCATCGCCGTTGAGCGTGGATGCGGAAGATTGGAATGGTGGTGTCTGGATTGGAACAAGCCGAGCATAGATTTTTATCTTTCACTTGGCGCAAAACCCATGTCAGATTGGACCACATATAGAATTACAGGAGATACACTTTCAAATTTGGCGAAGTAGCGCATTTTCATTTTACCGGCAAATCAGGATAAGGGGGATGAAACAAGAACAGAGAAAAAGAATTATGAGACGAATTACATTATTAGCGACAGCGGTGATAGCCGCACTTGCACTGACCTCATGCTCAGAATCTTTCAACGCTAATATAGCGATGCAGGGAGGAGCGAAACTGCTCCAGGCGGCGACACTCAGCAACGCACAGGTTCAGAGCTATACTCGTCAATATATCAATGATTTGGATAAAAAGAGCGATGTCCTGCCTGACAGCAACCCATATTCAATACGACTGCGCAAACTCACAGGCGGTCTCACGTCTGTCGAAGGTATTCCATTGAATTTCAAGGTGTACAAGACGGATGAAGTCAACGCTTTCGCCTGTGCTGACGGAAGCGTAAGGGTCTATACAGGACTGATGGATCTGATGACAGATGACGAAGTTCTCGGTGTCATAGGGCACGAAATCGGTCATGTAGGTCTCAAGCATACAAGAAAACAGTTTCAACAGGCTCTGATGACATCTGCGCTCAGATACGGACTCGCATCTGCGGGAGGCACCGTCGGAGAACTCTCCGCATCGCAGATAGGAGCATTAGGGGAAGCTCTTGCAAGCAGTTCTTACTCAAGAACTCAGGAGGCAGAGAGTGATGACTACGGATATAATTTTCTTGTAAAGAACGGAAAGAATCCGTGGTCAATGGCCATGGCTTTTGAAAAACTCCAGTCCCTTAGCGGCAACGCTACAACCAACAGAGCCTCAAAGAATCTGTTTTCTTCGCACCCTGATACGGCAAGCAGAATAAAAAGAATGTCAGAGAGGGCGACTAAAGACGGCTTCAAACGCCCCGTGACGAAAAAATCAAAGTAAGGACGGACTGCTCATATAAGCTGAATCTATTCGCACATAACGCACAGGATGAG
>CAMGTS010000039.1 GCA_946062035.1 uncultured Bacteroidales bacterium | reverse complement strand
GGGTTTGCGGAAGGATCGCTTGTATAATAGATGTTCGCTCCCATACCCAAATCAAAGTGGTTTTTGTATGAATTGCGCAAATACGGGTCGGTCAGTTTCTCATAAAAATCCGGATCCAAGTCAAACAACTTCACAATATTGGCCTGAACCGGCGAGATCGTGAAGTACCATTTACCCATATTGTTCCATTTATAGCCGAAACTTCCTGAGATAATATTACGTGTGTACTCCGGTCTGTTCTGATAATTGTACGATACCGTAAACTCCGTATGCGGTATCACTCTCGACCTGAACCAGCTGTCAGGCAGAAAGAGAAAGTTTGGGAAATCCAATGATGTTCCGACACCGATTTCCGTTGAGTGGATATCGCTCTTGGCCTTAGACTGAAAATCTCCCATAAGGCTGACCGTAAGCAACTCAGCGCCTCTGAAAAGGTTTTTGTGATAATAAGATACTGACGGAGATATACCTATGAGTCCGTTAGAGTTGGTTGAAGCCTGTAGATTCACCTTATATCCTTGTAAGGTGCTTGCCTGTAAGCTTATATTCGTTTTGACCAAAGTGTCCGACTCCTCTTCGAGGTTTATGTTGACACTCGAAAAAAGCCCCAATGAACTCAGTCTCGCATACGTATTGTCAACAGTCGCCGCACTGAATTTCTCCCCTGTTCTAATGCGGTTCATCCTATTGAGAAACCTGTTTCTGACTATTCCCCGTTCGCTTCTACGCAGAATATTGATATTCTTATACTTAAACGTATCTACTTGTGACCGCCACACCTCTATCAGACTATCCCTTGTAGCGGCAAGCCTCGGATCGTTCTGCAACTCTTCGACAATATTTGTACGCTGGAAAGTTCTCTGTGTCGAGACGAAGACATCACCGAACCTGTAGACCCGATGCGGCTTTGCCTCAGACGGAGATTCGTTACGGGTATACTCGTTGATAGTCATTTCCAAAGCGGCGGTGCCATCATGCCCGAGGGTGTCCGCCTGAAAGAAGAAATGGTTCTTGCTAAAGCCGTAATATCCTGAATTCCTGAATATTTCCGTCAGCCTGTCGCTCTCCTTCTCTAAAATATTTTCGGACAAGACAGAGCCATGCTTCAATAAAGTGCCTTCGGAATGACTCTTGACGATATTCAAAAGAGCCGTATCTTTTGCGTTATAGATGATGGTGTCAATAATATACTGAACGCCTGGTTTTATTCGGTAAGTCACTTTAGTCTTGCGCTTCCTGTCCGTCTCTACTGAACTTTCAACATCGGAACTGAAATAGCCTATATACTCCAAGTGGGTCACGAGATTGCTTTTTGAACTCTCAACCAAGTCTTCATCATATATAAGAGGCTCCTTACCTATCTTCTTAGCGAACTTATCCCATCCTTTACCGCTGCCATTGCCTGAATTATAGAGACTTACCATCGGTCTCCACCCTAAGAACCCCTTTTTGGGAGACTGTTTGATATATTTATTAAGGTCCGAGACACTCAGATCTTCCTCTCCATCCACTACAACCTTATTCGCAATCAGCATACTCTTCCCATCCGGGATATTCTTGGTCATACTGCACGAAGCGATGACGAGAGCCAACGCCACAAAAGCAAAAAATCTTTTTATAACCACTATACGAATCTTCATTTCAGCCCCGAAGTTAGCAAAAGTTTACATCCTACTCTCTACTTTTTGCTATATTCCGATTGCATCGGCATATAGCTATGTCTCTGCTGAAAAAAGCTTGTAATATTTTTCAGCCCTCGACTTTTTGCTATATTGCGCCCGATTTAGAATCCGGACAACTTGGATGAGTAATTTTATGTTAATGTAACTTACTTAGATTTCAAAAATGAAGAACAAGTACATCGATTTGGTTGAACAATCTTTTGATTGGCCACAGGGAGAGTTCAAGGTTGAGGACGGCAATCTGATATTCCACGATATTCCTATGATGGATATTATCGAGCAATACGGCACTCCGCTCAAACTCACCTATCTTCCTAAAATTTCAAGCCAGATTCAAAGGGCGAAGAGGATGTTCAATGTGGCTATGGCAAAGGTAGATTATAAAGGAAGCTACCACTATTGCTACTGCACCAAAAGTTCTCATTTCGCTTTTGTGCTTCAGGAAGCGATCAAGAATGACATTCACCTTGAAACCTCATCCGCATTCGACTTCAACCTTGTCGACAGTCTTTTTGAGGAGGGCCTGATCAAAAAGGACATCCAGATTGTCTGCAACGGATTCAAGAGAGACACCTATATAGAGAATATCGCTAACAAGTGCAACGACGGATGGAACAATATCATCCCCGTCCTCGACAACATCGCCGAGTTTGACGACTTTGACAAGGCGATCAACGGAAGTTGCCAGTTGGGTATAAGAATCGCATCGGAGGAAGAGCCGAAATTCGAGTTCTACACCTCAAGACTCGGCATCAGATATTCCGATATAGTACCTTTCTATAAGGAGAAGATCTCCAAGAGCAAGAAGTTCACGCTAAAGATGCTCCACTTCTTCATCAATACCGGAATCAGGGATAACGCATACTATTGGAACGAGTTGGCCAAGTGCGTAAACGTCTATTGCGACTTGCACAATGTCTGCCCAGACTTGGATTCCTTGAACATCGGAGGCGGATTCCCGGTCAAGACTTCGCTTGCGATAGACTACGATTACGAGTATATGACTGAGGAGATTATATCTCAGATAAAGGCGATATGCACACAGCGCGGAGTTCCCGAACCGAACATCTATACCGAGTTCGGAAGCTTTACCGTAGGAGAGGCCGGGGCTACGATATTTGAAATCCTTGACGTAAAACAGCAGAATGACAGAGAGCGTTGGTACATGATCGACAGTTCCTTCATGACTACATTACCTGATATTTGGGGCATCAAGCGACGCTTCATGCTCCTCCCTATCAACAAGTGGGACACTCAGTATCAGAGAGTTTTCCTTGGCGGACTCACTTGCGACTCCGAGGATTACTACAATGCGGACGCTCATGCGAACGCAATCTTCCTTCCTATTACCCGCGGCAGCCGTGTAGAGGAGGAACCTCTCTACATCGGTTTCTTCCATACCGGAGCATATCAGGAATCAATCGCAGGTTACGGCGGAATACAGCATTGCCTTATCCCGGCACCTAAACACGTAATCATCGATAAGGACGAAAACGGAGAGTATTTTACCAAGCTGTTCAGCAAGGAGCAGTCATACAAGAGCATGCTAAAGATTTTGGGATACTAATAGAGGATAATGCAATTTAGCGACAGCGATAAAAAACTCAGCAACAAGGATATAAAGCTTATCAGAAGCCTCTCGCAAAAGAAGTTCAGAGCTGAAAGCGGCTTGTTTGTGGTTGAGGGCGAGAAGCTTGTGGCGGAAGCCTTGGATTCAGATTTCGAGGTCGTATCCGTCTACCGCAAGTCGGAGATAGGCGATGATGCTATGAAGAAAATCTCCTCATTGTCAACCCCTTCCCCTATCCTTGCGGTTGTCAGGAAAAGAGAATACTCTTTGGAAGATATAATCAGCGGACCAGTACCACATTCTCACAGCACTAATGAAATTATCGTAGCGCTCGACGGTGTATCAGATCCGGGCAACCTCGGAACAATCATCCGCCTTTGTGACTGGTTCGGAGTGAAAGCCGTAATCGCATCGCACAGCAGCGTAGAGCTTTATAATCCAAAGACTGTTCAGGCTACGATGGGTTCGATTTTCAGAGTTCCGGTAATCTATTGCGACTTATCGGAAACCCTCGGCGAATTCGGGAAAGACGGATATGCTCTTTACGGGACTCTATTGGATGGCAGCCCTATAGGTCTTGAGAATGTCTCTGCCATCCAGTCCCAATGCGGAAGTTCTATAATAGTGATGGGGAGCGAATCGTTCGGCATCTCACATGAGATCAGGGATTTGATACCTGCAAGCAACAGACTGCTGATACCGCCGTACAACCCGGACTCTCACTCTGAATCGCTCAATGTCGCTACCGCCACCGCTATCATACTCTCGTTCTTCCGCTTAAAATAACCTCCCTACAATTCTGATTTACTCCGTGTGGATTGACTCGACAGGGGCAGATGTGGCGGCTGAAAGGCTACGGAGGGTCACAACGCAGACCGTCACAATAAGGACAGCTGACAGCGCCAAAGCGAAAATCCACCAGTGCATAGGCATACGGTAGGCGAAGCCTTTCAGATAAGAGTCAACGATATACCACGCAAGCGGCGCCGCAATAACAAAGCAGACAAGCACAGTCTTTATGTATTTGACATTGAACATCTTCAGAATATCCGGAATGGTAGCTCCGTTCACTCGTCTGATGCCGATTTCCTTGCGTCTGTACTCGGCCTCAAACATGACAAGTCCAAAGACGCCCATCAATGAAATCACAATAGCTAAAATAGTGAATAGCAGAATGATATGCGAAGTGCGTTTTTCGGCTTGATATTCTGACTCCAGACTTTGGTCAAAAAACCTGACATTGATTTCATCTTCAGACACCATAGGGTCCAACTCATGAAGAATGCCCTTGATACGGCCCATAAGCAGAGAATAATCCACATTAGACTCTGTCCTGATATACAGGGTATTGTTGACCTTCCAGGAATTCTTGCCGAAAATATAGAGAGCGAATGGAGCCACATCTCCCGACAGCGGCCTGTAATTGAAGTTCTTACAGATACCCGCTATGTCAGTAAGTCCGTTGTGACCTTCCATTTTATCCTCTAATGTAAGACCGAATTTGTCTCGTGCCGCTTCATTGAAAATGAATACACCTTTCTCGCTGAGTTCGTCGCTCTTGGTGAAATCTCGACCTTCGACCAACTCAATCCCCATAAAATCAAGGAAGTTGTAGCTCACCGGATAGCACTGAAAATTAATCTGTTCCTCTTTGAACTGTCTTCCCCAGCCCATTCTTCCCGGCTCTATTATCCTGCCGTTCGCCCATGTCACGTCCTTGATTCCCGGCTCAGATTTCAGCTTGTCAGTCGCTGTTTCACGTTCAGGTCCGGCAATTTTATAGCTTGTCCGAACTTCCAGAAGCCGGCTGCGGTTGAAGCCAAGATCATGGTGCAACATATAGCTTCTCTGCATAGTAATAAAACTTACGCAGATAATCAGACAGATTGATACAAGAAACTGGAAACCTATGAGTCCGGTGCGGAAGAGTTTGCCTTTGGCCGTGGAACCAAGACTCCCTCTAAGTGCAAACGCCGGCGAAAATGATGTGATATACAAAGCGGGATAAAGGCTTGAAGCCACACCAAGCAGAATCATCGTTACAACGACACATAACATTACCCCTATATTTTGCGAAAAAGCGATACTACAACGCATCAGAGATCCCCACTCGCTGCCGGCAAACAGATGAACCAAGAGAGCCGCAATGGCAATTGCCGTAACAACCATCACGACAGACTCGCCTACGACACTCATTGCCAGACGCATACGTGAAGCACCCAGAATTTTTCTCGTATTGAAACTCTTCAGGCGTACAGGGACAAGTGCGAAAAAGAAATTCACAAAATTGATGAAAGCGATGATTATCACCAAAATAGCAATTGCAAGTAAAGTATAGGTACTGATCCTGCTGCCGCTACGACCCGCAGTTCCTACCGACTTTTCAAAATACAACTGTTCCAAAGGAAAGAGACGGACTTTCAGACGTCTCTCAACCTCTGCGATATCATCCTCACTCACAGGCTCGTCGCTATCCTCAGCAGACAGCTTGAGCATCAGATCTAATGCCTGCTTTTCAAACTCCTCCTTGTCCGCAGTAGAACGAAGCTTCACAAAATACGGATATGACCACTCGGACCAGTTGTTAATGCTCTCGTTTCCTATCAAGTTGAAACAGTCAAAACCATACATATCGCTGTTTTTCGGAAACTCCTTAAAAATGGCTGCGATATGCACAGCCATCTTACCGCCGTTCACCATTTTCAGATAGAGCACATCTCCTACGCTCAGAGACAATTCCTTAGCCTTCTTCTCCGACAAAGCCATACCGCCAGACAGCGTCGGCATTTTATCGAAACTGCCGCTTACTGCCTGCATCCCGAAGACATCCAGCGCACCTGCAGAGAAACTGCTACGGAACAAAGACACGGATGTTTCAGACTCAGCAGACAGATAATAATCTTCCCTTGCCCCTTGTGAGGCGCAATAGGACATGCCACCTGCCTCCACACAGGAAATGTCGGAAATCATCTTCTCACACATAGGACGGTTAAGCCAAGTCATATAATGTCCTTCCTCGTACCAGTCAGGAACAGAAATAGCATAAATCCTCTCCGAATCCTTGATTCCTTTATTATAGCCCAGGTCATAATCCACCTGGACGAAAATGATGTACAGCGCGGCAAAGGCCATCGCCATCCCCAACACATTCAGGAGCGACGACCAAGCCGCCGTCTTTCTACGAAAAATATTCTTTATAGACATTTTCTTTACAATTCATTCTTTACATCGCTGACGATGGCACCGTCAAAGAGGTTGATTGTGCGCTGGGCAACGGCGGCATCTTTCTGGGAGTGGGTCACCATTACTATGGTCGTCCCCTCGGCGTTGAGTTCGCTAAGGAGCGACATTACCTCCTTGCCGTTCTTTGAGTCAAGGTTACCTGTAGGCTCATCGGCAAGAATCAGTTTAGGATTGGAAACTACGGCACGTGCGATAGCCACTCTCTGCTGCTGACCGCCGGAAAGCTGTTGAGGGAAGTGCTGTGCACGGTGACTGATGTTCATTCTCTTGAGCATTGCGGTCACACGCTCCTTGCGCTCTGATGCGCTGATATTCAGGTAGCGCAGAGGAAGCTCTACATTCTCATACACATTGAGTTCATCGATAAGGTTGAAGCTCTGAAATACAAAGCCGATATTACCCTTGCGGAACTTGGTACGATCCTTCTCCTTGAGACCACCCACCTCTTTGCCGAGCAGTTCATAATTTCCTGAAGTCGGATTGTCAAGCAGGCCGAGGATGTTCAGCAGGGTTGATTTGCCGCAACCTGAAGGTCCCATAATGGCTACAAATTCGCCGTCTTTGATTTCAAACGATACATTATTGAGAGCAGTCGTCTCGATTTCTTCTGTGCGGAAAACTTTGCACAAGTCTGATACTTTAATCATTGTTATTTGTTTTTTAAGTTAATAATCAATTTAATATACTATCGGAGCGCTACAGCGGATCTACTCAGTCTTTATGGAATCTGCCGGATTTGAGCGGACAGCGCTTACACTCTGCCAGAGTACAGACAGCACCGCAATCAATATAGACCCTACTCCTGTCGCTATAAATATCCAAGCGCTGAGCGGAAGCCTGTAGCTGAAATCCTGCAACCATTTCTCCATAACCCAGTAGGCCAAAGGGACAGCGGCAAGCACCGAAATCAGCAGAGGAGCGCAGAACTTGACAAGCATGAGCATTATAACCTCCGATACGCTGCCTCCCATAATCCTCCTTACGGCTATCTCACTGCGTCTCTGACGGATGAAAAAGAGTGAGATTCCAATGAAGCCGAGAATAGAGATAATAACGGCTATGATTGTGAACATCATCACTATGCGCAGAAGTTGACGCTGCTCGTAGAATGAACCATTCAAATCACTTACCCTCACGGTCCAATCCATTTCGCTCGTGTCCGAGATCACTTCAGCCACAGCGTCAGAAATCACTTTCCTCGCATTCGCAGAACCGTCAGTCAGCGCTATGAATTTCGGATGGCCGATATCTGCAGTCTCTTTGAGAGTGATTCTGAATGGCTGCACCGGATCAAGTATATTCCCCTGATGAAAATCCTTGACGATACCTCCGATTGCCTCAGAGCCATTTCCGCCGCCATAGATTACTTCCCTGTCATCCTCACCTACTCCATACACACGGCAGAATTCTTCATTAAAGTATATACTCCCCGGAACTGCGCTATAGTCTTTTAATATTTCCAATCCATAGATATCCAATGCGGCCTTATCCATCTCTGTTTTGTAGACAACATGATTCTTGCCCTCTTTGTCCGGCACAAGGGACATGGATGAGGTATATGATATAAGGCTTGACCCGTTTGTCGTTCCAATCGACTGCACGCAAGGCAGTCTCTCAAGGGCACTTCGAACTGCGGCATCTTCTCCGCTGTCAGGTGATACGATTACTATATTTTCCGTATTCACTCCCAATGGAGCCTTGACTAAATGCCTTATCTGCAGTGTAATGACCAATGAAGCCGTCAGCATGACCACAGTGATAAGGTTTTGCAGCATTATGAATATGCGGCTGAAAACCATTTTAGATTTCGCCCTAAACGAACCTTTTACCACATCAACAGGCTTGAAGCTCGAAATCTGCAGACCCGGAATAAGTCCTGCAAGCACGCCCGTGAAAAGGATAAAGGCGATGCTGAAAACTACTGTCCCCGGATTGATATCACGAGCAAGCATTATCTTGCCCTTGAAAAGGGTTGCGAAATCATCCTGGAAGGCGAATGCAAGAGCAAGTCCTATCAGGAATGAGACCGTCACCATCAGCACGGATTCCTCCATCAGTTTGAAAATAATACTTGACTTGTTTGTGCCGAGTAAACGTCTTGTAGCCATCTCTTTTGCTCTCATTCCCGTATTCGCTACTGTCAGGTTGATATAGTTGGTTATGGCGAACAGCAGGATCGCGATAATCGCACTCAGCAGGACGGTAAGCAACCCTTTGTCGCCTTTTTCAAGTCCGTCGCCATCGTTTTGAGGAGCGAACATGACTTTTCGAAGAGGCGTAAAAGAGTATTTAGCGTCAGGATCATCCGTTCCGAAACGGAAAGCGTGAGAATTTATGAAATCACTTATTTTCTCTGCTTTCGGTTCCAAGTTCATTCCCTCCCGAAGCAGGTAGAAAGTCTTGCAGCAACCATATTGCGAGCTGACATAAGTATCATTGAGCAGTCTGTAGCCGAGCACCTGGGGGTGACGACTGAAAGGCAGAATAATTTTCGTGTCGTTGGGCAGCACAGTATGGTCAAAATCAGGCACGACTCCACTGACTGTATACACAAGGGTCGAGTCGTATGGATCAGGCATATCTGCCCTGTTTATGAAAATCGTACGATTTCCGACTACAGTCAGAGGTTTTCCTAAAGCGTTTCCCTCAGGGAAAAGCTGCTTTG
>CAMGTS010000038.1 GCA_946062035.1 uncultured Bacteroidales bacterium | reverse complement strand
ATCTGCTATTGTTTATCAAGTGCAGTTGAACTCTTGCATAGCTATAGTTGATTGTTCTTGTTATCAACTTCAATTCAGAAGGAGTTACAAGAGCAACATGGATATGCTGGGTGATATCGTATGTCCTCCTGTCTATGAGGCCGGTAAATTTGCTGTGAAGATATGAGTAGCTGACTCCCATTCCTATAGACAGCGATTCATTAACCTTATAGAGACCCTGGACAGCGAAATTCAAAGGGAGGTAATTCTCTTCTTTGGAGATGGGTTCAATCAGGGGACGGTCGCTTGATAGTATGAAATCTGTCTGTTCCGCTACAGACTTTACATGCGCATAGGCCGATTCGTTTCCGAGATTACCTCTGTTACTGATGTTCGTAGAGGCGGCGAATGAAAGTCTCCTGCCTGATTTTTTCGGATTGTAGTCATCAGCATAATAGACTCTCTCTCTCTTTTTGCGTGTTTCAGGTGATTTCCGCTCCTCTTTCTTCGCTTTTGATTTGATGATTCTGACTTCGGGATATTCGTCCGGTTCTATACTATATAGTATTATCGGCGCAGCAGCCTTGTCAACATTCAACTCTTCCTCAAAGTCCAATTCGGAAACATCGGAAAGTGCGAGAGTTTCAGACTTGTCCGGACTTGTATTGCGTTCCGCCAGAGTCACTGCCCCTTTCTCTTCCGAAGAGTGTAGTTTTTCCATAGGTTTTTCTTCGGTCAGAGAAAGGGTTCGGGCAACAACTCCGTCTGCAGGAGCCGGAACCCCTGTTTTATCTGTGTTGATGAAAAATAATCCGATAATGACAGCCGCCGCTACAGATGCTGCGGTCGAACTCCAGAGTATGAAGCGACCACGTCTGCGGTGTCTGATCCGCTTGTCAAGGCTCGTCTCAATCCTATTCCAGATTTGGGAACGTTCCTCGTCTGACAGCAGATATTCGTTGCCGAGATTAAAATCGTCTATGTCGTTAAAATCTGTCACTTGTCAAAATTGTTAATCCTCTCTTGCAGCCATAATCTCGCCCTGCTTAGCTGGGAGCGGCTGCCACCTTCTCCTATTCCCAATTTCTCGGCGATCTCTTTGTGAGAAAAGCCTTCTATCGCGAAAAGATTGAACACCGTGCGGAAACCTTCTGGCATTGACACTATAAGCTTCATGATTTTTTCAGTATCAAGCTTGGATGTCTCTTGCGGATTAACTTCAATGTCTTTGAGAGGCACTTTGCCGTCAATCTGTTCGGAGTTCCTCAGTACATCGTTTTTGCGAAGCTGCATAAGGGCGGTTGTCACAAAAATCCTGCGTGCCCAACCTTCAAAAGAGCCTTCCCCGCGATATTCTGACAGTTTGCTGAATAACGTGATGAAGCCATCGTGCATGATGTCTTTGGCCCGTTCCCTTTCACCCATATATCTCAGACAAATCGGGAACATTCTATCGGCAAGCCTGTCATAGAGTAGCCTTTGCGCCTTTCTGTCCTGCTTTTTGCAGCGGGCGATCAGGTCTGTATACAGGTTGTCGGCACTGCCTCTTGTCTTATTCACTTCGTCTTTCAACATTATATAGATGCGCTTTTCGGGAAAAAGTTGCAAACGTCTTTCACAAAGTTAGTACTTCTCTTCTAAAATCACTCTTAGCACAGATTTTGTTACATTTGTAACTACAGTATGAAAAAAGAAATACGCTACATATTGAATAACAAGGCAGGTATAATAGGTCTGTTGCTCCTGCTTTTGATGCCCGTTGAGGCGCATTCGCAGGATGCTATAGTCTTGGATACTTTGTCAAGCCCTGACAATACTGAATCGTTCCTGATAAAAGCCCAGAGCGCATTTAATAATCGTGATGCGGCCAAGACCAAAGAGTATTGTCTTTCGGCCATTGAGCTGGACCCCACTAACGATGCGGCGTATTATCTCCTCTCCAAGGTCGCGTTTGAGGAGGAAGATATCCCTTCTGCGGAAAAGTTCTTGTCTAAGGCGATTGAGATAGATAGTACCAACTATCATTACATGACATATCTTACATGGATCTATTCCCGTCAGAATAAGATAAATGAGTCTGTTCCGATATTCGAGAAGCTCATAAAAGAATATCCGGACAAGAAAGAGGCTTATTGGAATCTTCTGAACATCTATACAAATCTCGGATATTGGGAGAAAGTGTTTTCTGTGGCGGATAAATTGGAGGAGCGGATGGGTCCCAATGAAATATCAGTCCTTGCCAGAACCAACGTCTACAAGCTCAAGGGTGAGATGGACAACGCTATCAAAGAATTGAAAGATGCTGACGATAAGAATCCCTCAGGCCGCTATGAGGCGTTGCTTGGAGATTTGTACATGGCCAAGAGAGAGAATATCCAAGCCCTCCATTATTATAAAAAATCATTGGAGTCAGATTCGCTATATGCTCCTGCGCTGTATGGTGTCGCGGAAATTTCTCGAATGAAGAAAGATTATACAGAGTATTTCAAACGCCTTCCGAACTTCCTCGGAAATCCTAACCTGCCGTTGGAGACTAAACTCTCATATATGAGAGAGGTATTGGAAGACCCTGTGTATTTTCAGAGATTCGGCAAACAAATGTCGTTTTGCCTTAATGAATTAGCAGATGCTCATCCTAAAGATACGGCGGCTGTGACTTTTGCCGCTATGTTTATGACCGGTGTCGGAGAGAAAGAGTCCGCCCATAAGATTCTTCAAAGAGGGGTAAGATACAATTCCGATAATCTGCAATTCAGACTGAGTTACATGTCTTTCCTCTATACTGTAGAGTATTGGGATGAACTTGAAAGTTTTACGGATGCCACGCTCCGGAATTTTGCGGAAGATTCACTCAAGGGTGGAGACAGATTGAATGTCGTCCAGCTCAAGGGTATTGCGGAGTTCAATGTTAAGAGGTACGAAAAGGCCATAGAAACGTTCCTCAGCATGGAAAAACCTGCGAAAGCGGCGAAAGACACCTCTCTTCTGCTAAGCGTCTATTCTTCGGTAGGGGATATGTACCATATACTGAAAGACAATGGCACAGCGTACAAATTCTATAAAAAAGCGTTGAAAATCAACCCCAAGTATGCTCCTGTCCTGAATAATTACGCCTGGTACATCGCAACCTCCGACGGGAAAAGAGATTTGGAGAAAGCGTTGAAAATGAGCAGAATTACAGTTGAGTGCGAACCGAATAACAATACGTATCTGGATACCTACGCCTGGATTCTCTATCTTAAGGGAGAGTATTCCGAGGCGCGCAAATATCTTCAAAGAGCGGTCGCATACGGCGGGAGTGAAAGTGCAGTTGAGTTGGAGCACTATGCGGAAGTCCTTTATGCTTTGAAGGAATATGATTTGTCTTTCATATATTTCGACCGTGCGCTGTCTGCGGCAAAAGCAGCTGAGGCTTCCGGGTCCGCCGATGACGAGGCGGCTAAAGTAGCCGATTTAGAGAGGAAAATCGGGGAAAGAAAAAAGGCGGCGAACATTAAATAGGGTTAATACACAGAGATTTGGAGAAAAGGAGCTATATATTTAAGTTTTTGTTTTTCAGCCTGTCGCTTGCGGCGGTGCTCTGCCTTGGCATTCCGTCTTTTGCGCAGACGAACAAGAATATAGAAAACAAAAAGGCGGAGATCGAAAAGCTTAATAAAGACATTGAATTTCTTGACAGGCAGATAGAGCAGACTAAGCGTAAAAGGAGGAATACTCTGACAGAACTCTCTCTCTATCAGAAGAAAGCACAGACAAGAAAAAAACTGATTGACCGTTTGGATGCGGAGATAAAAGAACAGGATAACGAAATAACCAACCGGACGGAATTGTTGCGGAAAATGAGGCGGCAACTTGATACGCTGAAATCCGATTATTCCAGGATGATAAAAAAAGCCTATGTCAACAGGGATAACCGTACATGGTTTATGTACATCCTCGCAAGTGACAATATCGAGCAAGGATACAGACGTTACAGCTATCTTAAAAACTATTCTAAAGCTCTCAATGGAGAAGGTGTCAAGATCAAGGAGGCTCAAGCGAAAATCGAGAAGGAGATGGCCGCCATTTCCGACTTGAAAGACTCCAATATCAAATCTCAAAAGGCTCATACAGAGGAGTATAATAAGCTTCAGAAAGAGGGCAGGAAATCTAAGGAACTTGCCAATAGGCTTGACAGACAACAGAAACAGCTAAACACTCAACTGAAAGAGAAGCGCAAGCAGTCCGCTCGTCTTAATCAAGAGGTAGAGAGGCTTATCGCCGCAGCTATTGCGGCTGAAAAGAAAAAGGCTGAGAAACAGGGTAATACCGGTAAGACCACTGCATCTGACGGAAAGTCTTATGTGGCTACTCCTCAAAGCCTGAAACTTTCAAGCGCATTTGAAGGCAATAAAGGACGCTTGCCATGGCCGGTCAAAAGGGGCTTTATTACAGAAAAGTTCGGAGTGAACAAGCATCCTACGCTTAAGAATGTGAATATGCCGTTCAATAATGGGATAAACATTTCGGCTCCGAGAGGGTGTCAGGTGTTTTCTGTCTTTGACGGTGTTGTCAAACAGATTCTTTTTATACCGGGCTATCACAACTGTGTCCTTGTAAGCCATGGAACGTATTTTACTTTCTATTGCAGACTCGGTAAGGTCTCTGTAAAAACCGGGCAGAAAGTCTCAACGGGTCAGGTGCTTGGAACATTGGATTCTTCGGATGAGAGTTCGGAGCTTCATTTTGAACTTTGGAACGGTATGCAGAAGCAGAATCCGGAATCTTGGCTGAAAAGCAATTAGCCGTTTGCGGCAGGTTTTCCTGCACTTCCTTTTCCGTTCATTTTGTATAAATTTGTGGGCATAGTGTATATACGCTGTGCCTTGCGCAGAAAAACGTAGCGACGCTTTTTCTGTTCAAGGCTTGCGTTACAAACAACAAGAAAAGTGAGTCTATTATATAATATCGGCATCTCTGTCGCCCCTGCCTTCATAAAAATAGCGGGGATGTTCAACCCTAAACTCAAGCTGTTTTGTGATGGTCGCAAGGGCTTGATTCAGAAGATGCAGCAAGGCTATACCCAAAAGTGTGATGGCGGTACTTCCAAGACCGACGCTTCCGGAAAGGTAATCTGGTTTCATTGTTCTTCGGTAGGCGAGTTCGAGCAGGCAAGACCTATAATCGAGTGGTATAAAAACAACCGCCCTTCGTACAGGATTCTACTGACATTCTTCTCTCCGAGCGGCTATGAACTCAGAAAAAACTATGTGCTTGCGGATTGGGTCTACTATCTTCCGATGGATACTCCGGCAAACGCTAAAAAACTGATAGAAATTTTCCGACCGGCCAAGGTGATTTTTACAAAATACGACCTGTGGTACAATTTTATCGCTGAGGCGAGACGTTCCGGCGCTGAGCTTTATCTGATTTCGGCAATATTCCGCAAAGAGCAGGCGTTTTTCAAGTGGTATGGCGGCTTTTTCAGAAAAATGCTAAGGTCTTTTACAAAGATTTTTGTGCAGGACGAACAGTCGGTGGAACTTCTCAAGAAGATAAATATCTCCGGGAATGTCTGTCTGAGTGGAGACACGAGATTCGACCGTGTCCATAAAATAGCTCTTACCGCCAAGGATTTTCCTGTAATAGAGAAGTTTACCGAAGGGGCTTTTACTCTTGTAGCCGGTAGTACATGGCTTCCTGATGAGGAGATAATAGCGGAGGTCCTGAAGAATTTCTCAAAGGTAAAATTGGTTATCGCACCTCACGAGATAGGTGAGGAAAGATTGGAAAAAGTTTCCAAAGTCTTTGAATCATACGGAGTTGTAATGTATTCGGAACTTGCTCCCATAGTTGAGCAGGAGATGATAAGCGAGTCGCCTCATCCCGTAGCTAAGGATAAAAGGGTTCTTGTGATAGATTGCATAGGAATATTGTCATCTTTGTATAAATATGCTGATTTCAGTTATATAGGTGGCGGTTTTGGAGTCGGTATCCATAATACTTTGGAGGCGGCTGTTTATGGTTGCCCGATTGCTTTCGGACCGAACTACAAGCGTTTCAAAGAGGCGGTGGACCTTATAAAAGCGGATGGAGCCATATCTGTAAGCAATGCATCCGAGTTCTATCAGATTCTTGACAATTGTGTAAAAGATAAAGAATTAAGAGAATATAAGGGTAAGGCTTGTGGATCTTATGTCGAGCGGAATCTCGGTGCGACAGAAAAGATTATTTCACGTATTGAATAGACTTTTCACGGCTTGCCTTAGGTTTGGACTTGGGATACTGTATAGAAAATTTATAAACAGATTAAGGATATGAATTGTATGAGATTTGTAGGTATGTTAATGCTGAGCGTAGTGCTTGCATCTTGTAACTGCGGAACAAAAACCGCCGTTAATGAGTTCATTGAAGACGGATGGTCGTATAAGGCTGATATTCAGCCGGGAGCTGAGTCTTTTGATGAATACGTCGAATTGTTGAAGGGTAAGAAAGTCTGCTTCCTCTCAAATCAGACAGGTTTGGTTGTAAAGGACGGCTCTTTAGAGGGTAGGATCAAGGCCGCTCAGACAGGCGATATGAATCTTTATACTCATGTGGTTGATACCCTTATCAGTCAGGGAGTAGACATCGTATGCCTTATGTCTCCGGAGCATGGTTTCAGAGGAACAGCCGATGCGGGTGAACATGTGGCGAGTTCTGTCGATGAGCTGACAGGAATTCCTATTCGTTCTCTATATGGCGCTCAGATGTCTGAGGAGGAGCAGATGAGCGGTTTTGATGTCATGCTCTTCGATTTGCAGGATGTAGGCGCCCGTTTCTACACCTATTATGTTACTATGGTGAAGATGATGGCGAAATGTGCGAAATACAATATTCCTTTCATTGTTTTGGACCGTCCTAATCCTGTGGGTTTCTATACTGACGGTACAATTCTGGACAGAAAGTTCAAAAGTGGTGTCGGCGGGCTGCCAATCCCTACGATCCACGGTATGACAATGGGTGAAATAGCCCAGATGGCAAACGGTGAGGGATGGTTGGAATTCTTAGGAACAGAGGACTGGACTCCGAACAAAGAGTTGAAGTGCGACCTGACTGTCATCAAGTGTAAAAACTACACACACGCCGACCACTATAAACTCCCTGTAAAACCGTCTCCTAATCTTCCGAATATGAGAAGTATATATCTCTATCCTTCAATATGTTATTTTGAGGCTACAGAAGTCAGCCTTGGAAGAGGGACAGAGGCGCCTTTCCAGATTTACGGCGCTCCTGAAATGCAGGGCGGAAAGAGTGCTGTCACAAAAGCTGACTATGAGTTTACTTTTACTCCTGACAGTACTTTCGGCGCAAAGAATCCTCCTCGCAAAAAGGAGTTGTGCTATGGCGTTGATCTTCGCAAGGATCTGACTTTAGATGAGATTAACAAGGCTCAGATAGATCTTTCTTATATTATTGACGCTTATGTGGGCAGTGGCGCAGAGGGTGACAAGTTCTTCAGATCATTCTTCGAAAGAGAAATCGGCAAGGCTTATGTGCGTGAGATGATCATCAACGAAGTTGAGGCTGTCAAGGCATCTTTGACTGAGAAGAACGGAACCGAGCCTACTAAGGTTGAGTTAGCGGAGGCTGTTGACGCAAAGGGAATCGCTAAAAAAATAAGTGAAAGCTGGCAGCCTGAGGTTGAGGCGTTCAAGAAGGCGCGTCAGCCATATATGCTTTACGAATAGAATCTGAGGCGTGGCCCGGGCGGAAACAAACGGGTCACGGCTTTTTTCGACACAAGACCGGATATTTCAGAATGAAAAAGATGTTCCAAATAGCGGGTGAGTACTACACTCTTATGCTCAGGGTTTTCCGAAAGCCTGAGAAGTGGGGCATATTCTGGAAGCAATTCTGGTTCGAGGCTGAAAAGCTGATAATGGCTTCGATTCCCTTGATCTTCATCATTTCGATTTTCATCGGAGCGGTTATCGTCATTCAGACCGCCAATAACCTGGTAAGCCCGTTTATTCCGAAACTTTATGTCGGAGTAATGGCAAGAGAAAGCCTTGTTTTGGAATTCTGCTCAACAATGGTGGCGCTTATACTCGCCGGAAAAATCGGTTCCAATATCTCGTCAGAAATAGGCAGTATGCGTATAACAGAGCAGATTGACGCTATGGAAATTATGGGGGTGAATTCGGCTAATTACCTGATTCTTCCCAAGATAGCGGCAACGACAATATTCAGTCCCGCACTCATGCTCTTCAGTTTCTTCATCGGAGTCGTGGGGGGGGGGATGATAATTTTCTTTACAGAGATTATCACGTTGGCCCAATATGTTGAGGGCCTTAGGTTTGCGTTTCACAAATGGTACATATTCTATAGTATGATAAAGATGGCGGTATTCTGTTTTATAATTACCTCGCTTTCCGCATATTATGGATATTATGCCAAAGGCGGCTCACTTGGCGTGGGACGTTCGAGTACACAGGCGATCGTTGTGAGCAGCAGTCTGATACTCGTATTCGACCTTGCTCTGACTAAACTTTTGCTATAGTCTATATGATAGAAGTTAACGGCTTACACAAGGAATTCGACGGAAGAGAGGTTCTGAAAGGGATAAATATCTCTTTCAAACCGGGCGAGTGCTCGCTTATTATCGGAGCGAGCGGCAGCGGAAAGACTGTGCTTCTCAAATGTTTGGTGGGGCTTTATGAACCTGAAAAAGGTGAGATAAAGTATGATTCTCATGATTTTACGAAAATGCCGCTCTCTGTCAAGAAAGACTTTCGCAAAGAGATGGGAATGCTCTTCCAGCAGAGCGCCTTGTTCGATTTTGCGACTGTGGAGGAGAATGTCATGTTCCCGATGGATTTTTTTACGGACTGGAGCTATGAACAGAAGTTGGAGCGTGCCAATTTCTGTCTTAAAAGGGTCAATTTGGAGAATGTGAACAAATTGTATCCGGCACAACTTTCAGGGGGAATGCAGAAACGAGTGGGAATCGCACGTGCCATAGCCCTGAATCCCAAATATCTGTTTTGCGACGAGCCAAATTCCGGTTTGGACCCTACAACTTCAATCGTAATAGACAGGCTGATTCAGGAGATAACCCAAGAGTATAAGATCACTACGGTTATCAATACCCACGACATGAATTCTGTTATGGAAATAGGTGAGCACATAGGATTTATCTATAAAGGTGACCTTTTGTGGCAGGGTAATTCAAGGCAGATACTTCACTCTGACTGCGAGCAACTTAACGATTTTGTCTTTGCTAACAACTTAGCCCGTCAGCTTAAAAAAAATATGGACAGATAACCTCGGCTACCCGTCCACATCAGTACGTTATATTCGTCAGTG
>CAMGTS010000037.1 GCA_946062035.1 uncultured Bacteroidales bacterium | reverse complement strand
GATATTTTTACTTTTTGAACAATTTACCGGCGATAACCATTCTCTGAACCTCAGAAGTACCCTCGTAGATTTCAGTGATCTTGGCATCTCTCATCATTCTTTCAACCGGATATTCTCTTGTATAACCATAACCGCCGTGGAACTGTACAGCCTTGGTTGTAACCTCCATAGCAGTCTCAGCAGCAAACAACTTAGCCATTGCCGCATCAGCTGAGAAAGGCATTCCGTGATCCTTCTTCCAAGCTGCGGCTCTTACAAGATATCTTGCAGCCACAATCTTTGTCTGAAGGTCAGCAAGCTGGAACTGAGTATTCTGGAACTGAGAAAGCGAACGTCCGAACTGCTTTCTCTCCTTGCAATACTTGACAGTCTCATCCATAGCGCCCTGAGCGATACCCAAAGCCTGAGCGGCGATACCTATACGGCCACCGTCCAAAGTCTTCATGGCTACGCCGAAACCGCCACCGAGACGGCCAAGCATATTAGCCTTAGGCACTCTGCAGTTCTCAAAAATAAGCTCGCAGGTAGCGCTGCCTCTGATACCCATCTTGTGCTCTTTCTTACCGATAGAGAAGCCCGGAGTGGTAGCCTCTACGATGAATGCTGTAATACCCTTGTTTCCAAGAGACTTGTCAGTCATAGTAGCGATTACGTAAACATCAGCTTCACCGGCGTTGGTGATGAATATCTTTGTTCCGTTCAAAATATAGTCGTCACCGTCCTCAACAGCGGTAGTCTGCTGTGCAGAAGCGTCTGTACCCGCATTAGGCTCAGTAAGGCCGAATGCACCGATCCACTCGCCGCTTGCAAGTTTAGGCAGATACTTCATCTTCTGCTCCTCTGTACCATTATCAAGAATGGCATCCTCACAAAGTGAGGTATGAGCAGATACGATAACACCTGTTGTAGCGCAGACTCTTGAGAGCTCCTCAACCGCTACGGTATACATTACGTGGTCGCCACCGGCACCACCATACTGTTTAGGAGTAGGAATACCGAGAACGCCCAACTTGGCGAGTTTCTCTACATTCTCTCTTGGGAATCTCTCCTGTTCATCCACCTCCGCAGCGATTGGTTTCACCTCTTTCTCGGCGAACTCACGAATCATCTGCTGAAACAGTTTCTGTTGTTTGGTCAATTCAAAATCCATGATGTATTATAGTCTAAGTTCTAAAAAGTTATTTTCTTCAAATCTTTTGAAACTATGAGGGTAGCCTCAGTAGCTGCCTGAACCTGCTCTACAGTGAATTCAGGGTTAATTTCTGAAAGGACGATTCCCTCAGGAGTGATGTTCATTACGCCCATCTCGGTTATAATCATATTAACCTGGCCGGCAGCCGTCAACGGGAGTCTGCACTTCTTAAGAATCTTCGGATTACCCTTTGCGGTGTGCTCCATAGTCAGAATAACCTTGTTGGCACCGACAAGAAGGTCCATAGCGCCACCCATTCCAGGAGCTTTCTTTCCAGGAATGATCCAGTTCGCAAGGTCGCCTTTTTCATCAACCTCAAGAGCGCCGAGGAATGTAACATTGATATGACCGCCTCTGACCATACCGAAACTTGTTGCTGAATCAAATGAAGCAGCACCAGGTTCATGTGAGATATATCCGCCGCCGGCATCAATCCAGTGAGGATCTCTTTTACCCTGTCCAGGGTCAGCAGCCATACCGATACAACCATTCTCGGATTGTACGGTTACAGAGACACCTTCAGGTAAAAAGGCCGGAATAAGAGTAGGTAGTCCGATACCCAAATTAACGACGTCGCCGTCCTTAATCTCGAGAGCAGCTCTTTTAGCTATGAACTCTCTAATCTGTTGTTTATCCATCATAACCTTATTTAAATTTGTTAATTATACTTTTCTGTTTGATCACCTATTTATTATGGCGTTTCACGTACTCTTCAGCGACGAATGAAGCGACATCATCGGCATAAGTGTTTGTGCCGAAACCTGCGTCGTAACCAAGCTCTTTAGCGAGTTCGTGGCTGATTCGAGGACCTCCGCAGACCACTATCATCTTGTCTCTCAAACCTTCGGCATCCATAAGCTCGATAAGATTAGTAAGATTGATGATATGTACATCCTTCTGGGTCACTGTCTGTGAGACAAGTAAAGCGTCAGCCTTGAGCTCAATCGCCTTCGCAAGGAACTCCTCGTTAGGAACCTGGCTTCCAAGGTTATGCGCCTCGATCATCTTGTATCTTTCAAGGCCATAGTGCCCTGCATATCCCTTCATGTTCATGATAGCGTCAATACCGACTGTATGAGCGTCAGTACCCGTGCTCGCCCCTACCACTACAAGCGGTCTTCCGATATTCTCCTTAATGTACTCGTCAGTCGCCTCCATGCTCATAACCTTTGAGTCAACCTTAGGTACATAGATGCTCTCATAATCAACGGTATGCGTAAGGCTGCCGTAGCAGTTGAAGAATGTGAATCCCGGAGTAAGCTCCTGAGAGAAAACTACCAACGGATTCTCAAAACCCATCTTTTTGATAAGCTGTTTCGCAGCCTCGATAGCCTCTGGACCTGCAGGCACAGGGAGGGTGAAACTCAACTGAACCTTACCGTCGTTCATCGTATCGCCATAAGGCTTAACTTTTTTAAGGTCAAGGGTCTTGTCGTAGTTCTTGGCCTCCATTGAATATAAACCTTCACTCATAATTATTTCCTCCCTTTCATTAAGTCAATAAATGGATTCATATAGTTGGTATTCTTCTCGGTAACACCTTCAAGGCCCTTTCCGCCGTTCTTCGGTCTCTTGACATCTCCGAACTTACCCTGCTCCAAAGTGTTGAACAGACCATCCTTGGTCATCTCCTGAAGCAAGGCGATAGAGTTGTCGAGAACCTCCTTGGCACGGTTGCGGATAATTCCGTTCTCCTTAAACTCAACCTCATCACCTATATCGTGCATGTTGTTGAAGATATATCTCGCGTTCTCTATAGAGAGGAATCTGTCTGACATGAACGGAGTATGGATAGCCTCTGTAGGCATACCGAGCAATTGGATTCCCTGATGTGTCCATATTCCGACAATATTGAAGAGCGCATCCTGAATGTGACCTCTGAAAATATTTCCGGTCATGAACTTTGTAGGTGGCATGTATTTCAATGTCGCATCCGGGAATATCTCTCTTGTCATCTGAGCCTGTGCAAGTTCCAAGAGGAATCCGTTCTTATGCATAGGGTCCATCTCGAATGCGTGACCGAGTCCCATCTGCTTCTCAGGAAGACCGGCGAACAGGGCAAGCTGCTCGTTGATAAGATCAGAAGCGAGAACTGTATGAGCCGCCTCAATTGCGTCAGCGGTAGTAAGATAGTTGTCCTCACCCGTATTGATTATGACACCGGCAAAGCCATTGATTACCCTTGAGAAATACTGGTCTACAAGAGTTCTCTGCATGTTGATATCTCTGAACAGGATACCATAGAGAGCGTCATTAAGCATTACGTCCAAACCCTCCAATGCACCCATAATGGCGATTTCAGGCATACAAAGTCCAGAGCAATAGTTACATAGACGAATATAGCGATGAAGCTCCTCACCTACCTCGTCAAGTGCCTTTCTCATTATCCTGAAGTTCTCCTGAGTAGCGAACGTTCCTCCGAAGCCCTCTGTCGTAGCGCCATAAGGGACATAGTCCAAAAGACTCTGGCCGGTAGTACGGATAACCGCGATAATCTCCGCTCCCTGTCTTGCGGCAGCCTGAGCCTGAACGACATCCTCATAAATATTACCGGTAGCGACTATCACGTAGATATATGGCTTTTGTGTATCCTCGCCATACTCTTTTACATAAGCCTCTCTTCTGAGACGTCTGTCCCTGATTTTTGTGATAGTGGCATCGATTACAGGTTGTACGACCTGCATCAGTTTCTCCTTATCAGTCTCTTTGGCATCCTTGGTAATGTCAAAGTTCTCTTTTGCGATTTTCTCAACAATCTGCTGCGGCTGCAAACCGGTGTTAATCATTGCATTGGCAATGTAAAACATTACTCCGTGTCCGAGTGCGCCTTTATCTTTGAGCGAATCTACAAGAACGTTAGGAAGAGGTACCATATTGTCATCTACGCCGTCGATTCCGAGGGCGCGGGCGATAGTCCTCTCTGTAGCTACTGTTGTATAACGCTCCACAAATGACTGAACCTCAACGGCAATATCTCTTGCAAGGGATTTTGCCTGTTCAATCTTCTTCTGGTCCAAACCTAATTTACTTTGCATAAACGTTTAGTTGTGAAGTTTAAATATTTATTAATCAATAATTTTCTTGTCCAAAAACTTTTCGGCTTCCCCTATCCACTGTTCATTGACCTTCAAGCTCTTTGCTATATTAATAGCCTCATGCGGAATATCACCGCTCTTAGTCTCTCCAAGTCTGTAATCCATCTTTCCGTTAACCAGACCGTTCACTCTCAATCGCCTGAAGAACTCTCCCGGGATATTGTAGTGAGTCGTTATAATCAACGAAATCTCACTGTCTTTCAATACATTAAGCAATGCAGCCACCAACGCCGTCCCTTCGATAGGATTTGTAGTCCTCGCCGGCTCGTCTATCAGCGCAAGAAGTTTCTTCCCTTGTGCTGCGCTCTGTAGCACTCCGTCAATCGCCTTTATCTCTCCGGCAAAAGATGAAAGTCCGGAAAGCTCATCCTGCTCGTCACCGATGCATATTCTTACCTCATCCTTAATCTCTATTTCCGCCCTCTTCGCCGGGATCCCGAATCCGAATTGGAACAGCAGCTGATTCAGAGCCAACATTTTAAGCACCACAGTCTTGCCCCCCATATTCGCTCCGATAATCGAAATCGGAATATGGACAAACTCTATGTCAATCGGCGTAAACCTCTTTTTTTCACCGCCAAAGTCTGCGTGGAGCTTGTTATACTCCTCATAGACCGATAATATCTGCGGATGGAACATCCCCTCATACGAAGTCCTGCCATCGCTTGAAATTTCAGGGAAACAAAGTCCCATCTCCTTGATTTGCAAACATTTTGCAAGAAGGACATCCAAGTCTCCGAGAGAGTCTACGGCAAGCTTTATGCTCTCAGCGTGTTCCCTCAATAAATCTGACAGGTTCTCTCTTATCTTCCTCTCCAAAAGCCTCTCACGTTCAATCAATTCCGTAATCCTTGAATCTGTCGTGGCGGCTTTGTCCCTGCCTATTTCCAAACCTTGCAGCTTTTTAAGCTCGCCCCTGATTCTGCCAAGCTCCTTCGAGTACGAATCATAGACATAGAAACTCTCGACCCTCATCCCGTCGGGATCAAGTATTTTCACGACATCCTCAAGATCCGGGATTTCAATAACCCCAAGCTTCAACTCTTCCAAATACCCTCTCACGGCCCCGGCAAGCAGCGCGATATATTTGATCTCAAAAAGATCTATATCATCAAGCACAACCTTGTTAGCGAGTCTTGAGATAGTTCCGCTTATATCCCTGAGGCACATAAGCTTATGTTTCAAGCTCGCAAGCGCAGAGCCTGTCACTCCGTCTGTCTCGTAAATAGTACGGTACGCTATCCTGAGTTTTTTATATGACTCCTCTATGTCTCCCTGTGAAACAAGCATCTCACTACTGAGCAGCCTGCTCCTTCCGCAACTCGAAACAAGTTGCAGAGATTCAAGCATATACCTCAGGCCACAAGGGGCATCAAAGAAATCCTTAAATAACATCACCGCATTTAACTATATCATAAACAGGCAATTGTAATGCCTCACCCAATTTTCCACACAATGTTCCGGAATCCAAGACAACGCCTCTTGGTGAGACCGGATTGACGCAGACCGCAATCAGTCTGCTCTTTTGGAGGACCCTCAAATTACCGCCCCTTCTCAAAAAGTTCCGATACGCCTCCTCCGTAACGAACATCTTAGTAAAATCCCTGACAACCAACACAATATCCTTCACCCTGTCAGAGTCTGAAATCATATTCAGAAATCTGTCTGTCAAAGCGCCCGACACAAAGACATGGGAACTGTTCTTCGTTATATCGTCCTTGACCTTATCAACAGTCAGCGAGGACTCCAAATGGAAGTCAACCAAACCGCCATTCAGATCGATCCCCCATACACCCCTCTCAATATCCATGAACCTGTCTCTTACAGAAGGTTCCGCCTTATCTATCCCCACAAGCCCTACCACATATTTTGTTCTCCTGACAAGTCGCTCCATATCAATCGAATATGCCGCACCTGTCGTTATTATCAGACTCTCGCTGATGGCCGGAGAACCGCTGCTCATCCTCGAAAGCGCCCCGTCAATTATGGTAAGGTCCACATCAAATTTCTTCACCCCCTCTTTCCATCTCCTCAAAGATGCCGCGGAAGACGGACCTCCGAGCATCACCTTACCGCCCCTCAATACTTTTGCCGTAACAATCCTGCCGAGAGAACTTCTCTCGCCTGTTATCTCCACCAATTCGCTCAGAAGGTTCCTACGGCTGTAATAAACTTCCGATGTGGAGAAATACGTCCCCTCTTTGAGTATTATCTCAGGCTTTGCGGTACCAGTAACCTGATCCTTACTCTCTCCGTCAATCCCGATTGAGGTTACCGCCACTTTGTAGTTTTGTGACGGCAACCTGTCGAGAATATAATTCAAACAGACTGTCTTTCCAGTGTTTTTCTCAAGCCCTACAATCGAAAGGCTGTTGAATTTCTGTATCTCACTGATGAAAGACATTCCGCAACGCTATTTCTTCTTAGCTACTTTCTTGGCAGCCACCTTCTTAGCGGCTACAGGCTTCTTGGCAGCGCATTTTTTCGCACAACCTACTTTAGCGGCCTTAGCCTCTTCTTTGGCAAGCTTCGCACGATAATTCACCGCTCTGTCCTGTCTGTCAAGATGAGAAGGCTGGATAGTAAGAGCGTCACCTGTAGTCTTTCCCTCAAGAAGTCCTACAACACCCTCGCTCTCCTTATTCTCACGGCAGAACTTGCAGTTGCATGGTTCAGCCTTATAGTCAGCCGGTTCGAAGTAAGTTGTAATGACACCCTCATAGTTTCTCAGGACAACTCTTCCGGGAGCCTGTGAAATCACGTAGTTCGGCATTACAGGAGTCTTTCCGCCGCCACCCGGAGCGTCTACTACGAAAGTAGGGACAGCATAACCGCTGGTATGGCCTCTAAGACCCTCGATAATCTCGATGCCCTTTGACACAGGAGTTCTGAAATGCTCGATACCAACCGAAAGGTCGCACTGATAAATATAGTAAGGTCTTACTCTGATCTTTACAAGACCATGAACAAGCGCCTTCATTGTATTCACACAGTCGTTGATACCTCTCAAGAGTACAGACTGGTTGCCCAACGGTACACCTGCGTCAGCAAGTCTTGCGCAAGCTGCGGCAGACTCTTCTGTAATCTCATTCGGATGGTTGAAGTGAGTGTTCAGCCAAATCGGATGGTACTTGTGGAAGATGTTGCAAAGCTCAGGAGTGATTCTCTGAGGGCATACAACAGGAGTTCTTGTACCAAGTCTGATAATCTCCACATGATCGATAGCTCGGAGCTTGCTGATGATATACTCAAGTCTCTCGTCGCTTACCATAAGAGCGTCACCGCCTGAAAGGAGCACGTCCCTTACCTGAGGAGTGTTTCTGATATACTCTATCGCCTTCTCCACATTGTCCATTGAAGTAGCGGCATCGGTCTGGCCTGCGAATCTTCTACGAGTACAGTGGCGGCAATACATAGAGCACATATCGGTAATCAATAGCAATACTCTATCCGGATAACGGTGAGTAAGTCCCGGTACAGGAGAATCGGTATCCTCATGAAGAGGATCCAAAATATCCGAAGCGGCTCTGTTAACCTCCTTGATAGTAGGGATGCACTGCTTTCTTACAGGATCGTTAGGGTCGTTAGGATCAACAAGGCTAAGATAATAAGGGGTAATGGCCATTCTGATAGTCTTCAGAGACTCTTTTACACCCTCTTCCTCTGCCTTAGAGAGCTTTATGTATTTCTTAAGCTGCTCTACGGTCTCGATTCTGTTCTTAACCTGCCATTTCCAATCGTTCCACTGAGCGTCTGTAACCTTAGGAAACATCTGTTTCCTTCTGGAAATACCCATTGTAAACATAGCGGAAGTATTATGCGTAAAGTTCAGTGAATACCTTTCTCAAAGCCTCGTTCTCTCTGAGTTCCTGAAGAGTGATCTCAGCGTGACCCTTGGTATAACCGTTACCGATAATCATAGTCACATCCTTACCTACACCCTCTGCGCCAAGAGCTGACTTGGTGAAGCTTGTAGCCATAGAGAAGAAGTAAACAACTCCATCATCCTTAGTAGCGAGGATACTTGTCATCTCAGTATCAGGAATATTCACGTTGTTGATTACGGTATCGCAAAGTTTGCCGTTTGTAAGCTCTTCGATTTTCTCAAGAACCGGAACCGGCTCAGTAGCGTTAGCCACGAAAGTAACATCGCAGAATCCGAGATCGTCGATTCTCTTCTGGCTTCTTGGTGAGCCGCAAAGACCGATAACCTTACCTGTAACACCTGCTCTCTTCTTAGCCTCATAGCAGCAAAGCATACCGCTCTTTCCACCGGCACCGATAATAAGAACGGTATCACCCGGCTTAACGAGTTTTGCGGTCTGTGCAGGAGCACCTGCAACGTCAAGTGCTGAAAGCGCAAGCTTTTCAGGAAGATCTGTAGGGATCTTAGCGTAGATGCCGCTCTCGAAGAGGATAGCCTTACCGTCGATATCAACCTGGTCAACATCAGCACGGATCTCCTTAATCTTGTCGATTCTAAGAGGAGTAAGTGAAAGAGAAACGAGAGTTGCAATCTTGTCACCGACCTTAAGGTCTGTCTTGCCCTCAAGAGCCTCACCGATCTTCTCTACAGTACCGAGAAGCATTCCGCCTGAACCAGTCCAAGGGTTACGGTGCTTGCCCTGTTTCTCAACGATTTCCATCATAATCTGAGCGATTTTCTCCTTATCGCCGCCGGCTCTCTTTGAAATATCAGTGAAAGAAGCTGAATCAATGTTCAAAGTCTGAACGTCGATGAGAATCTCATTGTCGTAGATCTCATCCATATTGTTGTCAATCTTGTTAGCCGGCTGTGGAAGCACACCTTTTGGTTCGATAACTCTGTGTGTTCCGTATCTGTTACCTTTTTTCATTTGTTTATAGATTTATATTGTTAACATTCTTTTTTGTAGGGATTACTTAAGCGGAGCGAGTCCCAAAATCCTGCGTGCATCCGCCGGAGTAGCGATTTCTCTGCCGAACTCCTTGGCGAGGCGTACTACCTTCTCTACCAATTCACCGTTGCTCTTTGCGAGAACACCCATGTCCGACCAATTATAACCCTGCGACTCTCAATGAGTTGCGGGG
>CAMGTS010000036.1 GCA_946062035.1 uncultured Bacteroidales bacterium | reverse complement strand
GAGGTTTTTGGCAAAACAGGTACTCCTAAAAGAGACGCAATGGAGAAAAAGCTCCAAGAAGAGGTAAATTTATACTTGGTCGGTGAAGCTATTCGTAAGATACGTCGTGGTAAAAATGTTGTCTTATAATAGCAACAAATAAACGGGTTCAGTAAAATAAACTGAACCCGTTTGTCATTATTCTATTAGAAGAGACTACTCGTAGTAGATCTTGATATTGTCAACAAATGCACGCTTAGCGGTAGTCGCAATAACGACAGTCGAAGTTACATCTGATGCTTCTGCAGCAAATATAGCTTCTTTAGTTTCAAAAGAACCAGACATTAGAGCGGTATATTCTATCTCTTTATCAATTCCATTAAAAGTAACTTTGATTTTACCTTCAACACTTGTCCACCCCTTTACATCCAACTGTACTTTTAAAATTTTTCCAGCTGGTACTGTATATGAAGTTTTTGTTGTCAAAGAACCATTTCCTTTGCTTTTCCCAATTTTTACCGCACCGCCAGCTGCATAAGCTGTATTAGCTGAAAAATTATCGTTACCACTCCATGCTGTACCAGATCCATTAGACCCTGTTGAATTGCCTTCCGTAATGCTGTCAAAGTTTTCCTCAAGCAAAGTCACTGCACTACCGGCAGCTGATACCATTACAGTAATTTCCTTTGTTGCCTCAGGGAAGCCGTCGTACTCTGGGGCTGTGATAGTGATTGTCGCCGTACCTGCCGCAACACCTGTGATTGTGCCGGTAGCATCAACTGTAGCGACGCTATTATCGCTTGACGAGTAGGTTAAAGTTGCTCCTGAGTTAACGGTAGCACCGATAGCGACTGTACTGCCGGCCTGAACTGTTTTGTCTGAAGCAGTAATGTTTGTTGCCTTACTAAGATTAAAATTCAAAGTCTTGATATGACCTGCCTTGAAGTCAACTGAGCCTGTCATAGTAAGCTCTTTTGTCTGGGTTGCTGATTTCCCCGATGTTACGTATGTTGCGTTTATTACAACGGACATTTTATCACCTGCGATAAGATCCTGAGGTGCTATGCCGAGATAGAAATCAGCTTCGCCGTCTGTGGAGATTTCTTCGCCGTCTACAACATTTAAAGTCGCCGTTGAAGATGCGAATGTGCTATATTTTGTCAAAACGCAGTTTGCAGGATCAGTGAATTTAGGAACGAAAGAGCCGATGACATCCTTTCCATCCATTGTAACCTTTACCTCAGAAATTTTTGCCCCTTCAGATGATGTGTTCTTTACATGAACCTTCACATATGAGCATACATGTGACATCGTGAGCGAAGGTGTAGTGTTGGCAGCCACATTTGAAACCTTGCCTACAAGTGGGTAAACGCCCTTTTGCTTTGTAGAACCTGCCATATGAGTCGGGTTGCTATTACCAGCCTGCTCCTGTGTGTATCTGTTGTCATTACCTACAGTGATGTGGCCAGTGCTGTTCTCACCAGGTTCTGTGACATATGAACTGTAAGGGTAAAGCGCATACCAGTCATAGCTTGCGCCATCTGTAAGAGCGGCACCAAGTTCGCCTGTGAATCTGCCCTCTGCATATGAGAATGCTTTGTCATTGGTGTATGCGGTTGTACCTGTAGCGGCGTGGAACACGTTCATCTGGTCGCCGTCTTCCCAAGAAGACTTGAGTGCGTTGTCGATAGTTACCTTGGTGTCATTAAGGTTAGCGACGATAGAGAATGACTTGTTTACGCTCTCCTCAGGAGCGTTAGTCTCATCCTTTGAGCAGCTTGTGAACGCAAGCGCGGCTACGAGCAGCAGACTTGCTATTGAAAATATCTTTTTCATAACGCCATATCACCATTAAAAGTCCAGACTTCCGTCATCCAAGATGTCGTCTATTTCCGCTGGGTCGACAGAACTTGCTATCACTGACTGTGTTTCGATCTCTACAAGCCTTGCTTGCGGAGCTGTGTAACTGAGCCATTCAAAACGCTCCGGCACGGTCAGAGAGGGCGGTTTCCAGACACTCTATTTAACATAATATAAATAACATAGCCCCTCCCCTATCTGTTGGGATGCAGATTGGGTAGATATGTCGAGTCAAGAAATTGTGAAGAGCCTTTTATTTCTGTCAATAAAAGAGAGAAGAGGCCATAGGCCGGATCCGACTATTCGTACTGAGATTGCTGATTATCAGACCGAACAGATTGTCTGGTGAAAGAATAGTTTGTGTGTCAATTGCTTATATCATCGGGCGGACAATTTTGATAGTCTTCTGATAATCAAATCTTTATATTGTGCCTGTAAGTCAGCGTCCAGGAATGATGTGCCGATTATTTCAAACCATTTTTCTTTATGAGACATCATCTTATCAATAATTCTTTCGGCAATACGTGGTGATATTCCAGATGCAGTCATCGCACCCGAAAATGAGGAGCGGTCTAATCCCGAAATAGTATCGCTCTTTACTCCTGAGGCGTCTAATGGCATGGCCAATTCGTCCGGGTCATTTATTCCAGTCAACACTACAGCAAGTAGGTCGTATGCCGGCGCTAACTGATATGAAAGATTATCCTTGCTGATCAACGAGAAGTTTTTGCAGTGCATATCGGAATTGCCTGTTATCCAAGAGAAGATTATGATTTCCCAGAACTTTTGGACATCGAGCATGGAGGCCGATGAGTGTATCTTGATAGTTTCCGCAATTTGCTTATATGTCCCCTTATATTTATGCTCAGTAAGCCTGTTGGTGAGTTGGCACATATCCAACATTGAATACTTTTCGCCATGCTCTCCCCTATCAGCGCGTTTGGTGATATAAGCAATCTCTCCATCACCCATACGTATCAAACCATGGTTTACCGTCCTGATACCTGACGCTTCGGCAAGTTTCATTGTAAGATCTTCGTTTTCGGGCATTGAGCGATATACATTGCTCTGTGGCTTAAGTATGTAGTTGCCCCAAAGTCCCACAATAGTCATTTTATCGGGCTCATTTTTTCCTCCCCTATTGATTTCCAATGACAATTTAGGTTGGACACCCGTCAATGCGGTATTGTTCTCAAGCACTTTCAATGCAAGTGACTCGATATTATCTCTCGTGTATTCAAGAATAGGAGCTTTTCTTCTACCGAATAGTTTGTATGCACAAGATGGATGATAGTTCAGATTATCATCATCAATTTCTCTATAACAGTATAGACATTTACTCATATTCCTTTACGCTAATATTACCGATACAATCCTTGCAACAAGCCAATAAAAGACTCATCCTGTCACGTGGATTGATTTTCCAGTTTTTGTCTACTATGTCAAGCATCCACCCTTCTGGAATCAATCCGTCAAAAACAGGAAACATAAACTCCTTGTGATACTCTTCGTTCTGCAAAGGCATTGTGGGGCTCAGTGGCACAGCATCCTTGCGCTGCATATAGCCTGCATCATAGCTGAATCTGTATCCCTCATGATCTTCAGTAAGAACACCGCAAAAGATGTTATTGATATATATTGAAGCTCGCTTCATTCCACTATATCTTTGATTTTTACAGGGTATAGTCTTTCACCAAAGAGTTCAAGTACTTGATTGACTTTATCCATCTGAACGGTTGGTTTCCCCTTTTCTAATTCTCGAACGAATCGCAAACCCACACCTGACCTTTCGGAAAGTTCACTCTGTGAAAGATGATACTGTTTTCTCTTTTGGCGGATATAATTTCCAACTTCCATAATATAAGGCAATTTAATCCCGAACGGGGTGATTTGTTTCTTGCTGACAATAAATTCATCCCGTTCGGGAGCAAATATACAAATAATTCATAAATACACCCCGAACGGGGCGAAAAAACTGAATAATATCTATGGAAAACAGACTTTCGTTACCTTTGATTTTCTTATGAAAGTATCGCTCATACAACCGCTTATGCAAATGCGGCCGATAGATACGGAAGTGAAGACCCGTATGGCGTCGTCGCTTGGCCTGCTGACTGTCGCACGGACGATCCGTAAGAGTGGCGGAGCAGATGGCTATGATAGGATTGAGATCGTCAACGAGAATGTAGGTGACACAATACAATACAATACAATACAATACAATACAACGAACAGGTTGATATTGTCTGCATTACAGTAACGGTAGACACTTTGCCGAGAGCTGCCGAGATTGCCGCTGAGTACAAAAAACGTGGTGCTCCGGGCCGACTGAGAGCCGGCCTGAAACGAAAAAGGTGGCCGATCACTCCTTGCGGACTTTTCGGCCACCTGCAATTAGCATCCTGACGGATTACCGGATACTACTCCGCCGGAGAGAACTCATCCTTCCCTACTCCGCATAGAGGACAACGCCAGTCGGCCGGAAGGTCTTCGAAAGCTGTACCTGGGGCGATTCCGTTGTCAGGATCACCTGCTGCCGGGTCATATATGTACCCGCATACATCGCAAACATACTTTTTCATAATCATATTGTTTTTTAACGTTGAGTTGTTTGTTCATTGGCGTTATTTCACTACTTCCCGTTGCAACAATCGTACCGCAATTACGACAATCAACTATACAGTGCTGTGCATACTCTACCTTAAATCGGCAGCCTGTGTTTAGCTAAGAGAGGCGGCATGAATCCGATCTGCTCGTTTTTGGTATGATTCATGTTACATACCTGAATCAGTCGGGCATCCGGACAACCCCGCTCGCATATACAATAAACATTGTGGTTATGTATTCATACAAGAGAATCGGCAGCAGATATATTGTCAGCATCGACAATCACACTGAAATAATCGGCGCATTGTCCTCTTTTTGCAATGAGACGAGAATCCTCTCAGGTGCAATCAGCGGCATAGGGGCGGTCAGCGAGATGACTCTCCGTTTTTTCAACCCTGATACAAAGGCATACGAGGACAAGTGCTTCAAAGAGCAGATGGAAATCGCAAACCTCATCGGCAATATATCATCGCTGGATGATAAAGTTTATCTCCACATTCACGTGACGGCCGGCAGGAGTGATTACTCAGCCGTTGCAGGGCATCTGCTGTCGGCGGTGCTCAACGGAGCGAGTGAATTCGTCATAGAAGATTTCGGCGGGCGCTTGCGCCGTAATTTTTCTCCCGATCTCGGGCTTAACATATATGATTTTCGACAATAGTATAATCATTTGAGCAACAAGCCATGAGGAGAATACTGTTTATTGTCGGTTCCCTTGGACAAGATATCTGTTTTAAGTCATATCCGTCTTAGCAAAGCGTGGATTTTTTGTGCTCTTATAGCATACCGGAACTCTTCTTCAGGCGTCTGCACCTGAGAGCATAGAAACAAAGTATGCTTAAGATGAAAATACCCGTTCCGAGGTAAGGGTTCATGACTTCAGGAATGTTGAAACCTATTTTTGCCGTAAGGATATAGGTCATGGTCACCGATGTCATGAAGACTGCGGGGAGCAGCCCTATCAGATAATACAGACCTTTCTTCTCTTTTGACAGATAACCTGTTATCGCCCACAAAGCAATTACGGCAAGAGTCTGGTTCGCCCAGCCGAAATATCTCCATATCTTATCGAAGCCTGATGAGTCAGCGATATTATACCAAAGCATGGCTCCGGTTACAATCATCATCGGAACGGTAATCATAAGGCGTTTTTTCATTGGTCCCTGGTCAATATGCAGAGCATCCGCAAGTATCAGTCTCGCTCCTCTCAAAGCGGTGTCTCCGCTCGTTATAGGAGCGGCTACAACGCCTAAGATCGCCAATATGCCTCCGACAACTCCCAACCAATTTTTGCTGACTACAGTAACAACCTGAGGTGCGGCAGAAACCCCTTCGGCTCCCATCTCAGCGTTGCCTCCACCGAAGAAGAAATATGAAGAGACCGCCGCCCATGTCAGCGCGACGATCCCTTCCGTTATCATCGCCCCGTAAAAAACAGGTCGTCCTAAACGCTCTTTATCCATACAACGCGCCATAATCGGTGATTGCGTAGCATGGAATCCGCTTACGGCACCGCAGGCGATTGTGATGAACAGGCAAGGAAATATCGACCCCGCAGCGGGATTTCTGTTGCCGAGTCCGTCCCATATTTCAGGAAGGCCTGAAGGCCATTTCGCAAATAGGCATATCAGCAGCGAGACAGCCATAAAGAGCAGAGCCACAGCGAACAGCGGATAAATTTTACCGATGATTTTATCTATAGGTACAAGGGTGGCGATTATGTAGTACGCCAGAATTATCAGTATCCATGTAAATATGCTTCCCAAAGAGAGGATGTCATTGAGTATCAGTGCAGGACTATATACAAACACAGCGCCGACCAACAACATCATAAGTACTGAGAACCATATGGAAAAAGTTTTGGCGTACGGATGCACATACTTGCCGACAAGGTCAGGCAACCCCGCGCCGCCATTGCGCATTGATAGCATGCCTGAAAAATAATCTTGCACGGCACCGCCGAAAATACAGCCGAGAACTATCCACAGATAGCATGAAGGTCCGAACTTCGCTCCTAATATCGCACCGAATATCGGGCCTGTACCTGCAATGTTGAGGAACTGTATCATAAATATCTTCCAACTGGGAAGCACTATGAAATCAATACCGTCGGCCTTTGTATGCGCTGGTGTAGCACGGCCATCCGGTCCGAATACACGTTCGACAAATTTACCATACAGAAAGTAGCCCAGTATAAGAGCTATTATGCTTATCAGAAGTGTAATCATAGGTTGATAAAATATTGGGCAAATATACTAATGCCGGAGGCGCATTGTCATTTTCTGGTTACTAACGTAATATAAATTGTATCCGTTTCATTATAAATTCTGCGAATCAACATCATTTTCAACAATTGAAGTTTATGCCACGGCTTATATGGAAAAATCTCTACCTTTGTTCCGACTTGGAGGGAATTGGTATGATAAAAAAGAATTCAAAAAATAACTCTGCAAAAAGATATAAGTCAGGCGGTTTTTCCGATTTTCTCCGAGAAGAGCAACTTGCGTTCTACTATCCTGAGCCGATTAAGGAGAGCAAAAACAGCATCAGGGTTCTTTCGCTGTTTTCCGGTTGCGGAACATTCGTCCCTATGCGTGGAGGAAATGATTTACAGGCAATTGTACGCAAACATGAACCTCAAGGTCTGAGAATATTTCTTCAGGATGGCTTTACTGATACATGGAATCCTATTTTCGGCAGTTGGTATGAAGCGAACAGGAGGCTTGCGTCCGCTTTAGAGTTCGCCGGATACGACTGCAAATTCGACTGGGCACCGGGAGGTCACAGCGTTGTGCGCACAAGCGAGATATTTCCCGATGTGATGGTATGGATGTGGAGAGACCATCCTGCGAAAATCAAGGCCAACCCTACCGGCAACGGACTTCTCAAAGAACTGCTGATTGAGGGAGAAGATTGGATCGCTGAAAAAACTGTAGCTGAAATACCTGATAGCAAGGTGGTTGAAGCAATATATCCGGGTGGTTCGCTTGTAGCTGTTACTGTTCCGGGCAGCACTTTTATTGATCAATAGGTAATTGATAATGGCATAAGAAAATATGGTCAGCGTTACTATTGGCTCCATACCTACGACAATTCAGCCTTGAAAATCAATTCTATGGCATTTGATGGAGACGGATGGCTATGGGTTCTCACAAAGGCGGGGCTTCAGATATGCGACCATAATGGCCGTGTAAGGGGAATCATTAAACTTCCTCTGAAGTTCGATGCAGAGCATGGAAAAGTCATTATCAATGAGGGAATTGTTTCAATCTGCGATTCCATGCACAGATATACACGCCGTTTTAATGTAAAGGCGAATATCGGAGTGAAACCGAAATCACAGGGAGCGGCCTAATTTGGCAAAAAAATTGTAATGTCGTCTTATGAACCGGCGATGTTCAGACGACTAATCACGCAGTCTGACTTATAGCCGTAAATCGCTAACAATTAAATATTTATTCAGAGTATGAAAACTTTTGACGAACTTCTGAACAAAAAAGACGAAAGCGGTAACTTTATCCTTTCAGAGCTTTCCTACGCCAACTATGCCTTAGAGCCGTTGATTTCCGAAAGGACACTCAATTTCCATTACGGTAAACACTTACAGGCTTATATCAGCAAGGTTAACGAACTTAAGAAAGATTTTCCTGCTGATGTTACCATTGAGGATCTGATCAAAGCATCCGGCGACAATAAAGCCCTTTTCAACAATGCATCTCAGGTTTACAACCATTATTTCTATTTCGAACAGTTTGATCTTAAAGGTGAGCATAAACCTACAGGTCGTATCGCTAAGCTGATTGACGAGCGGTTCGGTAATTTTGATGCGTTCAAGAAAGAGCTGGTCGATGCCGGTTTGAAGGTTTTCGGTTCAGGGTGGGTATATCTTTCTGAATCCTCAGACGGAAAACTTATCATGGAGTCATTCAGCGGTGCAGGCACACCTTTAGACAAGAAACCGCTGCTTACGCTCGATGTTTGGGAGCACGCCTATTATCTCGACACACAAAACGACAGAAAGAAATACATTGAGAATTTCCTTGAAGCGGTTGACTGGAATATCATAGAAAAAAGATTAAACGGATAACAAATTCCGCTGTTTAGAGTATCTTTGTCCGCTGAAATATGTGTAAGCGAACATTGCCGATGAAAGTATAGTATTTTGTCGGTTTGCACTAAGGCGGAGAATTCAAATAACAGAGTATTAATACATTAATTACTATGCTTAACGCAAAAATAGAAAAGGCTATCAACGGCCAGATTAACGCAGAACTTTGGTCTGCATACTTGTATTTGTCGATGGCTGCATATTGCCATAAGATCGGTCAGCCTGGAATGGCCAAATGGTTTGAGACTCAATTCAAAGAGGAGCAGGATCATGCCAAGATATTCTACAACTACATTGTAGCCCGTGGCGGTGTTGTGACTTTGAAAGCTATTGACAAGGTTCCTACAACATGGAAGTCAACTCTTGATGTATTTGAGAGTACATTGGCTCATGAGGAGAAGGTTACTTCTTTAATCAATGACCTTTACGCTCTTGCTGAAGAAGAGAAAGATTACGCTACGGTTTCAATGCTTAAATGGTTCATTGACGAGCAGACCGAAGAGGAGGAGAATGCACAGACAATCATCGACAACCTTAAGATGATCAAAGACAACGGCTACGGTCTCTATATGCTTGACAAAGAGCTTGGTGCACGCACCTATACTGTACCGTCACCTCTTGCGGGAAAAGAGTAATACGAATTCGCTTCCCGTCAAGGAAGCATAGAAATCCTATAATTGGTGGTTTCTGAAACGGAACCACCAAATTTTTATCAGTCTTATCATATTATGTTGGAAAAGGGAACTAAAGCACCGGATTTCACCGGTGTCGATGAAAATGGCAACAAAGTGAGCCTCAAAGAGTTTGCGGGCAAAAAGCTTGTGCTGTATTTTTACCCGAAAGATAGTACGCCGGGTTGTACAGCGGAAGCGTGCGACCTGAGAGACAATTACCATAGATATATCGCCTTAGGCTATGAAGTGC
>CAMGTS010000035.1 GCA_946062035.1 uncultured Bacteroidales bacterium | reverse complement strand
ATCCACCTCTCCACCGACAAGCTGGCCTGGAGCGAATTGAAGCAGACCGTGGAGGAAATCCAG
This sequence comes from uncultured Bacteroidales bacterium, assembly GCA_946062035.1. Taxonomy (GTDB): domain Bacteria; phylum Bacteroidota; class Bacteroidia; order Bacteroidales; family UBA932; genus Egerieousia. Next base: position 9,478 of record CAMGTS010000035.1, on the reverse strand, counting down.
GACAAGGTTTTTACAGGATCCTGCCTTCTGAGAATCATGGATATAGAGATGTAGATGGCAATGAACATGTTCATACCATACAACACCGCAGATATTATAGGCCAAATATGCATCCGCTTACATTAAATTGAGTGTAGCGTTACAGCACTGTTGCGATGCAGATCTCTGTATGACAGCCTATGAGCGCTTTCTTGCTGTGTACAAAACAGAGATTCCCCCGCTTTGGCTCTTGAACCTGACGTCCGAAAGACCTGCCTCCGCAATTTCGTTGCAAAACCTTTCAAATTTAGGAAATTTATCTACTGATTGGACAAAATATGAGAATGCCCCGTGCTCTTTACCGAGTGTAAGGAGCTTTGCGAGAAATACAACCAGATGTCTGAAATATATTCTGTAACAAAACCTTAAAAGTCTGTTCTTCGGCTCAGCGAATTCAAGTATCATCAGATGCCCTCCGGGTTTGAGAATCCTTTTTATCTCTGAAAGAGCCGCCGCCCTGTCATTGAAATTCCTTATGCCATAGGCGATTGAGACAGCGTCGAAAGAGTCGTCCTGAAATGGCAGCTTTGCCGCATCGCCAAGCATAAGTTCGGGAATATGCGCACTACGGGTTCTCCGGCAACGATTTGACATATAAAACCTGCCTACCCTTTTTTTCGCGATTTCGAGCATATTGACAGAGATATCTATTCCTGTAACATTAAAACCGTTTTTAGCCTCCAAGAGGGTCAGATCCCCTGTTCCGCACGCCTCATCTAAAACCCTTGCCCCTTGCGGAAGATTGTCTTTTAAATATCCCACAGCCTCACGTCTCCATAGCTTGTCAATACCCAAGGAAAAGATGTGATTGAGAGCATTGTAACTCCCTGAAATTCTGTTGAATATTCCGGATGTATCCATTATCATCGCCTTTTAATGCGCAGTTTAACTTAGAAAGAGGATGCGTCTGATTCTCAGATGCAAAAATAGCAAGATATACCGCAATGAAAGTCATATTAGCTATTCTTTGCAGAACTTTCTAATAAAAATGATGTTTGCTCTGACTTTTTTGTTACCTTCGCATCCCTGAGCCCAGGTGGTGGAATGGTAGACACGTTAGTTTCAGGGACTAATGCCGGCAACGGTGTGCAAGTTCGACTCTTGTCCTGGGCACCACAACCCTTTGATAATCGGCAGGTTTTCAAGGGGTTTTTCATTCTCAGGGTGTACTAAGAGTGTACTCAATGCGAAAGTGTACTGCAAAAATCAGCCACGGGCTGCTTTCTCCTATACAGAAGAATGGCAGTCAACGCACTTGTATTCAGCCACACCGATTGGCTTCGTAAATCCTTTCAGGGCAAGTTCTACCTCCACATTATCTTTTGCTGCGCAGAGAATTATGCCTATTGAGGGATTCTCGTCTTGCTGTTTTTCAAGTCTGTCAAGCAAAGATAGATAAATATTCATCTTGCCCACAAATTGCTCACAGACATCCCCATCTTGGGATACATTGCTTTCAAGTCCCCAGACAATCGCTTTACAACGGAATCTCCATGTGCACTGTCGAGTTTGCGCTCGTACAGTAGCTGGCCTATCTGCCAGTGCATTTCATTGGAGGTGCTGACAATCGCACGGGCAGCGTTGCCCCTCGCAGTTTCAATAACTGCGACGGCCTGTCGCAGTATTTCATTATATTCTGATTCGTTATGATGGGCTAAATAATATAATGATTTGGGGAGGACTGGTCCTGGGATAGTATAGAATGTGAGATTTTAGCCAATACTGACGGTAATAAATTATGAGAATTTAACCATTATACGCATAAAACATTTTGAGATATTGACCAATATGTATTATCTTTGCACCTGAATTACAAAGACTTAGTATCTGAAGATGATATTCAAACGAAAACTATACGAAAGAATGCTTCAATGGAAGCAAGACAGCAACGGGAAATCTGCGTTGCTTATCAAAGGCGCAAGGCGTGTCGGTAAATCCACACTTGCACAACAGTTCGCGCAGAATGAGTATGACAGCTACATTGCAATAGACTTTGCACGCTGCAAGAAAGAGGTCAAAAATCTTTTTGACGACATCTCCGACCTCGATTACATTTTTATGCGGCTGCAGATATTGTTCAAGACAGACCTTATTCAGCGGAAGTCAGTCATCATATTCGACGAGGTGCAAAAGTGTCCCAACGCACGACAGGCTATAAAATATCTGGTCGAGGATGGACGGTATGATTACATTGAAACCGGCTCTCTTTTATCCATCAAGCAGAATGTAAAAGACATTTTAATTCCGAGTGAGGAACATGAGCTGTGTCTGTTCCCGCTGGACTACGAAGAGTTCAAATGGGCATTGGGTGACAATGTGTCCATTCCACTTTTGGGAAAACTGTATGATAGCAGAAAGCCCATGGGCGATGACGGCAACAGAAGTCTTATGCGCGATTTCCGCCTGTATATGCTTGTGGGAGGAATGCCGCAGGCAGTCAGAACCTACATTGAAACAAAAAGTCTTAGCAAGGTGGATGTAGTGAAACGCTCAATCATATCGTTATACGAAAAGGATTTCAATAAGATTGACCCTTCAGGCAACGCCTCTAAGCTGTTTCATGGCATTCCGGGCGAACTTACACGGAACGCCTCACGGTATATTGTCAGATCTGCGACGGACGGCGGTCGTCCGCAACGTATGTTGGAAACTATTTCCGACATGCGGGATTCTATGGTTGTGAATCTCGCATACCATGCCAACGACCCAAGTGTAGGGATGGCATTGCACCGTGACACGGACAGATATAAGATGTTTGTGGGAGACACGGGGCTGTTCATCACCCTCGCATTCTGGGACAAACAGTTTACAGACAACATAATCTATGATAAACTGCTCAGTGACAAATTGAGCGCAGACCTCGGTTATGTATATGAGAATGTCATCGCCCAGATGCTGAAAGCCGCCGGACACGAACTGTACTATTACACATTTCCCACCGAAAGCGGAAAGCACAACTATGAAGTGGACTTCCTGATTGCCGACGGCGATAAGGTCAGTCCTATCGAGGTGAAATCTTCCGGTTATAAAGCACACGCTTCACTGGATGCCTTTTGTAAAAAGTTTTCATCAAGGATAAAACAAAAATATCTGGTCTACACAAAAGACTTGCGTAAAGATGGGGATGTGTTGTATATTCCGGCATACATGACGATGTTTTTATGATTATGGACAATCTGATATCAATCCTTCCACAACGGCTGCATGAGGTAAACACCCTTCTTGCCACTTGTAGGTAAGACCGTATCACCTTTGAACATGCGATACTGCTTTCCCTGTTTTATTGTGATTTCAATGACACGAACACGATTGTAACGGAAGCGACCGCGATGTTCCATGACGATGCGAGACTGCTTATGGATATTTCATCTTCCCTCCTTTCGGAAGCGGACACGTTTTTATCATTGGATATTGCCGGATTGCAGACGGTGGATTTTGAGGAGATCTTCAAGGAACATCTCAAGCCGTTTGAAACAAAGTACGACGCAGCAAGAGACATCGCCACCGGATTGTGGCGCGAGTATTCCGCAATGAGCAACCGGCTTGACTTCCTGCCGCTCGACTCTGACGAGTACATGTCGCTCGACAAAGATTATGACAGGAAGAAGCAAGAGTATGACGAAGCCCACGCACGCATGAACCATTTATATAATGAGTGGCAGCAGGAGCGTGAGCTTACCTTCTGCGTGTACTGTTTCAAGCCGATATTCCTTGCTGTGCTGGTCGAAAGACTGAAAGGAATCTCGGAAAGCATCATCAGCGACATAAGACGTAAGAATAATATTTGATTCAAGGTGTACTGAAAGTGTACTAAAAGCAAAAATAAGGGCAAAAATATCCAAACACAGAGAAAAGTCTAAATTTTAATTCTCTGATTTATAATCATATTCTTTCTTTCGTTTTCTCATAAATACACGGTTGCGTGTACGTCAATACCAATTTCAGACCTACCGCTTCGGATATCATAATAAAAGTAGACAACTGCATATCCGTTTCACCTTTCTCAAGCATTGCCACGTACTCTCTCTTTTTACCTATTTTTTCCGCCAACTGTCGCTGTGTAATTCCGGCAGATTTCCTTGCGTTCTTCAAGACCTCAGCATAATACCACGCACGGGATTTGGCATCAAATTCTTCACGTTGGAATGTCCCTTTAGCCCCATACTCTTCCTTGAACATATCTTCAACAGTAGGAAGCCTTTTCAGTTTATCAATATCTATCTTTGTTCTCATTGCAATACACTGTTTAATATTTTTCTGGCCTTTTCAACCTCTCTCTTATAATCCTTTGTAGATTTCTTCATGAAACCATTCAAAAGGAGTATTTGCTCCGATTCTATCAAATTTTCCTTGTCTATAGTGAATATAATAATCCTGTACTCATTACCTGCTGAAATGCGCAGCTCGTAAAAATCTGTATCTATGAGCTTTTTTTGCCAATTTCGTATTGACTACTTTTATATCAGCTATAATGTTCAGCGCATACTTCACCTTAATTAGAGCATTTGACGGCAACAAATTATAAAACTCATCAAACTCCGCACTCCTAATCACCCTTCTCATATTGCAAATGTAATATATTTATTACATCAAACAATACACCGGATAAAAAAAAGCACCCGAAAAATTCCGAGTGCTCTTGTGACCCTGGTAGGATTCAAACCTGCAACCCTCACATCCGTAGTGTGATGCTCTATTCAGTTGAGCTACAGGGCCAATTGTATCGCTATTTCTTAGCTACGTCTTAGCTTATTTCTTAGCTATTTCTTGTCAGCGGCCGCTCTGTTGAGACCTTTCTCTTTGATACGAGCCTTCTTACCGGTGAGGTTTCTCAAGTAGTAGATTCTTGCTCTTCTTACCTTACCGACCTTATCCAAGGTGATTTTATCGATAAACGGAGAGAAAAGCGGGAAAATTCTCTCAACGCCGATACCGCTTGAAATTTTCCTTACGGTAAAAGTCTGAGTCGCACCCTGACCTCTGCGCTGGATAACAACGCCCTTGAAGTTCTGCAATCTCTCTTTGTCACCCTCCTTAATCTTGTAGGTAACAGTAACTGTATCTCCGGCCTTGAACTCCGGGAACTCTTTTGTCTCTACGGCAAACGCCTGCTGAGCTACTTTAATTAAATCCATCTTACTAACTTTTTACTAAAGCAACGTTACATCTCAAATCTTTGTGGTCCACTGACCTATGTAAGAGGTTACTTTCCTTTCTCAATTGGGACTGCAAAAATAGAAAGATTTTCAATATTTGCAAAATTACATCCGAAAAAATCAAGTATTTAGTCTCGTCTACCCGCCTTGTACATCGCTCCGCCGATACAATCGAATTCCGCACCTGTAACAGAACTCATGCAATTCGGCTTGTCAGCGAGATATAGCGCACCGAGAAACGCAAAGATCAACGCCTCTTTGAACTTCACGGTTATCATATCAGGAACAATATAGACACACATCGGCGCTACCGCCTGCATCCTCTCAATGAGGTACTTGTTCAACGCACCGCCTCCGGTTACAAGAACTTTTGACTTGCGCTCACCTCTTCCCGTTATGTTCTTTGAAATCTGAATAGCCGCATGTTCACAGAATGTCGCAAGCTTATCTTCCATGCACAACGGCTTACCGTTATCAGTATAGTTATCGATCAATGGAAGCACCTCATCCTCGACCCACTCACGGCCAAGAGACTTCGGCCCTTTCTGCGAATAAAAAGGAAGGTTGTTCAGGCTATCCAAAAGAGGTTGACAGACAGTACCCCTACGAGCCAATTCTCCATCCTTGTCGTAATCCAATCCGATCTGACGGGTGTAGTGATTAAGAACATAATTCACCGGGCTTATATCGTAAGCCACTCTTATTAAGAGCTTTGAACCATCAGAGGAAAGTTTTTCACCCTCCGATGATATGTTTGAAAAGCCTCCGAGATTCAGACAGTAGTCAAAATCTCCGAAAAGATTTCTGTCGCCTATCGGAACAAGAGGGGCACCCTGACCTCCAAGAGCGACATCTGTCGTCCTGAAATCGCAAATACAATCGACACCGCTCATCGCCGCAATTCCGGCACCGCTCCCTATCTGCCCTGTAAACCGGACCTGTGGCTGGTGAAAAACAGTCTGCCCGTGTGATGCGATCGCGGCTATTGAAGACGGGTCAATGTTATTCCGCTCCATAAAAGCCTTCAATCTCTCCCCCAAATACAAGCCATAGTCCGAATGCAGTCGGGCATATTCCAATGCACTCATATTCTGAGCATTGCCTAATTTACTCTTCAATTCATCAGGATAGCTTTCATCCTCTGCGAGAATGGTCTTATAGCTCCATTTGCCTTCGGTAAACCTAAATTCCGCAAGGCACATGTCCAAACCGTCAAGCGATGTTCCTGACATCACTCCGATAACTTTTACCCCTTCGTTAAAATCGTATGATTTCATATCAGTAATTTTCTTCAAAGATTGTTAAAACAAGTTCAATACACAAGATTTACTTGCCGGAAGTCATATAATATCATGAGCCTACCAAGTAAATTTCCTTTTGAACTCTTTCTTATTACCGACCATATCCGCCAGTTTTACAATCATTGTATGTTGCTTACCCTTAGTGATTTTCGCATCATTCAACGGCACTTCCAATGTAGCGGTCTTGCCATCGAATTCGGCTACTACCCAATGTCCGTCAATTTCTACTTCATAGCTCTTTATGCCTGATAATCTGTCCCCTATCACGATTTTAAGGAAGCTGCCTTTGACAACGGCAGCTTCCGAGAACCTGAAAGTCACTATAGGTGGCACCGTATCAATAGCCGCACAATATTTGCCGAAAGAGGAAATTTTACCCTTAAGACGGGATGTTGCGGCATCGAATGAACCGCCTGCCGATGAGAGGCCGCCGTTCTTTCTGACCTTGGCGAGAATCAGTTTATCCTGTAATTCCTCCGGTACGGAAACCCTTAATGAAATATCACAAGAGGAGTGCAGCGGGATATTCTCGTCACCTATTCTCCATGTCTGGGAATAAGGTGTAGATCTGTAAACCGTCGTATCAGCTGTAAAATAAATTGACGAATATAAGGCGCCCGCAGGAACAGTAAGGGCGAAACCATTTGTCTTATATGAATTTGTATCTGCCCAACCGAAAAATTTTCCATTTACGGACAAAGGTATATTACCATCATAGAGAGCGTCATTACGTTTGACCACGTATGACTTTTCCGCACTGTTGCCATATACATCGGTGCAGACAATTTTTACAGTGTGGAACAACGTATCATTCAATACAATGAGGCCATTGTCCTTGTGGGATATCCTGTCTTGCAGTTTGTTACCCGGGCTTACGAATGACTTCAGATAATATCTTCCGCTTCTGATTCTCTCGGAGTGCTGTAGCATTGAAGCGATATATCTGCCAGTTGAATAAGGGATGTTACCTTCCGTAAAACGGAATACGCTAGTTGTGTCCAAAAACACTTCATATTGATATACAGCGAGCTTTGCTGCCGTCCCTTCCATTCTGTCGTATGCGTCTACAGCTACGTATGAAGACTTGGGAAGCTGCACTATCTGTTTCGCGTTTTCATCAGGAACCTTTTTGGTTACATATCTTTTACCTTTTTTGACCCTTATGGTTTTATAGGGAACTTTTACTTCAATCGGATATGTGTGATACGCCCCATACACCAAAACCGCACCATAGAACTTGACATCTCTGAAAAAAGGCTTTTGCGTGTCGGTTATACCGAATGGCCTTGTCATCAGCAGATTGACAGGGTTGCCCTTTGTATCTCTTACTTCAAAATGGAGATGAGGTCCGCCAGAACTTCCGGAATTGCCAGAATAAGCTATCAGATCCCCTTTCTTCACAGGGAACTTACCCGGTTCAAAATCAATACTCTGCGTCCAGCTTTTCTCCTCATATTGTTTTTCGCGGATGTAATTCTGATACTTGGGAGCAAACTTCAGAAGGTGGCCGTAGATGCTCTTATATCCTGACGGATGAGTTATAGTTATCATATTACCGAAACCTCCCGGAGTAACGGTTATTCTCGAAACATACCCCTCGTCTGCAGCAAAAATCTTTTTGCCTACGACTCCACCCGTCCTCATGTCCAGACCACAATGGAAGTGATTGCCTCTCAACTCACCATAAGTACCGGAAAAACTATTGTATTCTTCTATAGGTTGGACAAAGTTACCTACGACACTTCTTTGCTCCTCAATGTCCACGTCGGGCGCATTATTGAATACGACTTGCGCAAACAGCTGATTACCAAACAACAGAAGAGCAACTGCAAAAACGGCTGCTCTTCTTAAAAGACTAATGAGATTGTGCTTTACCATCCTATCTGAAAATGTTCTTTAGCCTCTCAAAGAAATTTGAATCCTCCTTTGACGGCGAAGGTTTGAATGAATCCGAACTCTTCAACTTCTCTATGATTTTCTTTTCATCCGATGTGAGATTCTTAGGAATCCACACATTCACGCAAACGAGCAAATCCCCTCTACCATAGCCGTTCACATCAGGAACACCTTTACCCTTAAGCCTCAGCACCTTGCCGCTCTGTGTTCCAGGAGCGACCTTTATCTTCACATGACCGTCAATAGCCGGAATCTCTGCTTCACACCCGGTAATGGCATCGGGAACGCTTACAAAGAGTGAATATATCAGGTCGTTGCCGTCTCTTTGGAAATCCTTGTCCGCAATCTCCTCAATAACGACAAACAAATCGCCGTTCACACCACCGTTACGCGCCGCATTTCCTTTACCCTGTACAGTAAGTTGCATTCCCTGCGCCACACCCGCCGGAACTCTGAATGATATCTCCTCAGGGGCTTTCACAAGACCACTTCCACCGCATTTCGCACATGGTTTTGCCACAACTTTTCCCGTACCTCCGCAATGCGAACAGGTTGTCTGCGTCTGCATCTGTCCGAGAATAGAGCGCACAACCTTAACCTCCACACCACTGCCGTTGCAATGAGGACAAGTCTTTATATCGGACTCATTAACAGCCCCTTTGCCATGGCAGTCGGGACACGGGACAAGCTTATTGATCTTTATCTTCTTCTCAACTCCGTTAAGTATCTCACTAAGAGTCAGTTTTATCCTTATGCGGATATCACTACCTCTCTCGACCCTCCTGCCTTGAGAACCTCCGCCGAATCCGAATGCGCTGCCGAAAACATCGCCGAATCCTCCTCCGCCGCCGAAGTGACCGCCGAAAATATCACCGAACTGGCTGAAAATATCCTCCATAGAGAAGCCACCTCCTGAAAAACCACCTCCGGCAGCACTATTGCCTGCGAAACCGAACTGGTCGTAACGCTTTCTCTTGTCAGGATTCGAAAGGACGTCATAAGCCTCAGCCGCCTCCTTGAATTTCTCTTCAGCTTCCTTATCACCCGGATTTCTGTCAGGATGATATTTCAAAGCAAGCTTCCTGT
>CAMGTS010000034.1 GCA_946062035.1 uncultured Bacteroidales bacterium | reverse complement strand
CCCTCTTGAAGTAGTTGAACGGTAACGCCGCACTACCAGAAACTCCAAGATATTGTGCGCCGGCATCTTCCCTCATGTATTTGAAGTCAAAAAAATGGTAGTTGTACGACGTGTCTATCTTTATCAGGTTCTGATTATTGTCATAGGTATTGTGCCGCCAAGCGAAAATCCGTTGGTACTTTACGCTGTCTTCGAATAAATACGTATCCAAGATTCTTGGTAACGAGCGGATTACGCTGTCCTTGTAGTTGCGTATGCTGTCCCTTCTCATCCTCTTCAGCTCCTTAGGAGAGTAGACTATTATACTTGCGATAGAGTCCGCTTTGTAGATGGAGTCTAAAGAGAATAAAACCTTCTCGCTCAATCCCATGCGTTTGAGAGAGTCCCGGCTCAGGTTGAGGTCGGCGAGAGAGTCGATCATTCTGTCGTATGCGGTATATACGGTATCCCCGGCAAAAACGTTTTCCAAATTAAGGAACATGTCGCCATTAGGGCGGCCTTTCTCAGAAGACGGTCTGCTCCAACTCTGAAGGGTTAGGGCGATGGCGGCGACAAGCGCCGCATTTAACGCCTTGCGTAAAAAACTGTAAATATTTTTCTTTTGGCTGAACATCAGCGTTAGTTCTTGTTTTCGTTTTTGAATTCCTCGATTTCTTTGATCAGGTTGTTTACAAGCCCCATCTTGAGGTCGTAAAGTTCATCGGAAATATCAACTTTGTATATGTGCGGATTAATGAGACGCTTCTCTGTCTCATTGAAACACTGTAAATTAGACAAATAGTAGTTTCTCTTTTCGTCGATAGGCTTTTCGGCTTCGCAAATCTCACCGTCACGCATCATCTGTTTTTGCAGGATTTTGTATGTGTACGATCCTGCGGCGAATTTCTTTCTCTGTGTCTCATCAAACTCGTTCTGGATTCTGAGTTCGCCTCCTGCTTCTATGGTCTTGCTTGTCGCATCGCCCCTGAGACAGGTTATATCGGCTTTGAATACTCCGTTCTGGATGATTCGGTAAGTGATCTGGAAACCTGGATTGATGAGCTTTACCTTGTCTTCGGACCTTTTGAGAACCGGATTGTCATCGACCTGTACCAATTTATATACGTTTCCGAAGCATGGGTTGTGTTTGCTTGTAGCGATTGCATCTCCCACGCCGTAAGAATCGATACATGCCCCCTGTTGTTCAAGTTCCGCTATGAGGTATTCGTCCAAAGAGTTGGTAGCGAATATCTTACATTTTCTAAGTCCCTCTTTGTCCAGGATATCCCTGCACTTTCTGCTAAGGTAAGCAAGGTCACCGCTGTCCAAACGGATTCCGTAACCTTGTGGATATGAGTCGTCTATACCTAATTCTTTGTATGCGCTTATGGCGTTGCGGAGTCCGCAGTTTATAGTGTCGTATGTGTCAATCAGCAGTATGAGAGGCTCTCCCATGTGAGTCTTGATATAGCTTGTAAACGCTTTGCGCTCGCCTGCCAAGGTGCTTCCGAAGGCTGTGACGTAGCTATGTGCCATCGTGCCGCTTGCCGGAGTTCCGAAAATCTCCGAAGTGAGGACATTGGACGAGTTTGCGCAACCTCCGATATAGGCGGCCTTAGCTCCGTAGGTCGCCGCCCACGGGCCGTGAGCCCTACGGCTGCCGAACTCACTTACAGGCTTTTCAGTGCTTCTGCATACACGGCTTGCCTTGGTGGCGATCGCCATTTGATGGTTCATTATACAAAGCAAAGGGGTCTCCAATACCTGAGCCTCTATCATAGGGGCTTCGATTGTGATTATAGGCTCGCGGGGAAACGCTATTTCGCCCTCTTCCATTGCGTAGACATTACCTGTAAAGCGCATATTGGCGGCATATTCCCTGAACTCTTTGTAGGCAGGTCCCGGAAGGAACTCTTCAAAAAACTCAGGAGACTTGCCTCCCAAGTTCCTGATCATCTCCAAAGCCTCTCTGACACCGCATACTACGGCCCAGTTGTTATTGTCCGGGGCTTTACGGAAGAACAGGTTGAACACCGCCTTTTTGTCTTTCATTCCGCATTCGAGGAATGACTTCCCCATTGTGTATTGATATTTGTCGGAACAATATGAAATATCGTTCATTGTACCGCTAAGATTGTTCTCTTTTTCCATTACTGACAAAAGTATATAGCCCCAAAGTTAGCATTTTTTAACATAGTGACTCTATGCTTGCCCCCATCCCTTTTTATTGCTAACTTTGTTACGTTAGATGATAATACGATATGAAGCAGTTAGAAGAGCTTTTTAAACAATATACTGGCACTGAGGCGACCTCTTGCGAAGAACTGCCCTCCTCCGGAAGTAACAGGCGTTACTTCCGTCTTAAAAACGACAAGTTTACGGCAATAGGGGCGAAGGGTACATCGGTGGAAGAGAACATTGCGTTCATTGAGCTTGCGAAGCATTTCAGAAGCGAAGGGCTTAATGTGCCTGAGGTCTATTGCGTCAGTGAGGACAAAGTGTTTTATCTGCAGGAGGATCTTGGTGATATAACTCTCTTTAACACAGTAGCTCCGGGTAGAGAGATCGGAACTTATTCTGAAGATGAGATTGAACTTCTTAAAAGGACAATAGCGCTTCTGCCGAAGTTCCAGTTTCAGGGGGGCAAGGATTTGGACTACTCATTCTGCTTTCCGCAGCCCGAATTTGACGAGCGCAATATCTGGTTCGATTTCAACTATTTCAAGTATTGCTTCCTTAAGACAAGCGGTCTGGAGTTCAGCGAAATAAAACTGCATGATGATTTTGTGAAATTGGCCAAGGACCTCATCGAGGTAGGAGGAAGCCTTAATACTTTCATGTACAGGGATTTTCAGGCCCGAAACGTGATGCTTGTGGATGGAGCTCCGTATTTTATTGACTTTCAGGGCGGCCGTAAAGGACCATTCTACTATGACCTTGCCTCTTTTGTATGGCAGGCCAGGGCGAACTATTCGGAGGAACTCAAAGGTGAGCTGATATCAGTATACAGAGAAAACCTCAAGAACTATATTGACGTTTCAGATGAAGAGTTCAACAGAAGCCTGAGATTGTTTGTGTTGTTCAGGACAATGCAGGTTCTCGGCGCATACGGATTCAGAGGATATTTTGAGAAAAAACCGCATTTCCTCAGAAGCGTCCCATTTGCGATAGACAATCTCAGAAGGCTGATAGCCATCCCTTTCAGTGACTACCCATATCTTCAGGAGGTTCTTTCTGAACTGACTAAAATGCGTCAGCTCAATGATTTGAGAAGAGATACACGCCTTGAGGTGCATATTTTCAGCTTTGCCTACAAAAAAGGTATTCCATTGGATGACAGCGGAAACGGCGGAGGTTATGTATTCGATTGCAGAGCCTTGGATAATCCAGGCAAATACGAACGTTTCAAATCGTTTACCGGATTGGATGCTACGGTGATCAAATACCTTGAAGATGAGGGAGGTATCATAAAATACTTAGACAGGGTCTATGATTTGGTGGATTCCCATGTCCTGAGATTTATGGAGAGAAAATTCACCCATCTGCAAGTCTGCTTCGGATGCACAGGCGGGCAGCACCGTTCAGTATATTGTGCCCAGCATCTCGCCGAGAGACTGGCTAAGAAGTTTAATGTCAAGGTGGTTTTGACTCACAGGGAATTGAATATAGAAGAGGAACTTTAAATGCGGAAGTGATGAAGGCGTTGGTTTTTGCGGCAGGTTTGGGGACGAGGTTGAGACCGCTTACAAACGACAGACCCAAGGCTTTGGTGAAAATAGGCGGTAGGACGCTTCTCGAAATAACACTCGATAATCTTGTACATCAGGGTTTTACTGATATAGTGATTAATGTGCACCATTTCGGTACTCTTGTCGAAGAGTTCGTCGGGGAGTACCTTCAAAAATGCGGAGAGGTAAAACCTAAAATCGTATTTTCAGAAGAGTTTGACTTATTGAGAGATACAGGCGGAGGAATACTCCATGCAAAAAAATTGCTTTGCGATGGCGAGCCTTTTCTTGTCCATAATGTGGATATAGTTTCCAACCTTAATCTCAGGGCTTTGTATGGTTTTGCCTCTGCATTGGAAGAATCTGATACAAGGCAGATAGCTACTGTTGTCGTAAACGGCAGATATAGCGACAGGCGTTTGCTTTTTGATGAAAACATGGTCCTTGCCGGTTGGGAAAATCTCAAAACCTGCGAAGTAAAATCTCCCCGTGAAGAGTTTGCGTCTTTATCAGGACGGCGGGATGCGCATGAACAGCTGATGGATAGAGGGTTAAATCCCTTTGCATTTGCCGGGGTGCACGTGATTTCACCGAGAGTTTTCGATTTGCTTGAAAGATATTCTTCGGAGCATGGAGAAAAATTCTCTGTCATTGATTTTTATTTGAATTATTCCAAAGATTACACCATTAGCGGAAAGTTCTTCAAGGATTTGAAGATCATGGATGTCGGCAAAATAGAGCATATAGCCGAGGCGGAGGCGCTTATGGGTGATCTGAATTTATAGGTAATTTTAGGATGATACAGCTAACGGATACGCTTTCGGTCAAACAGGTTGAGGCGATAGTTTTTGGTAAAGAGAAAATTTCAGTCGCACCTAAAACTCTCAAAAAGATAGAGGAGTGCTACGAGTTTCTCAAGGATTTTGAAAAAGATAAGGTCATATACGGTATCAATACCGGATTCGGACCGATGGCACAGTGGAGAATCGATGATGCGGATCTTAAGGCATTGCAATACAATATTATACGAAGCCATTCCACTGGTGCAGGCAAGCCGGTAGAGCTGATATATGTAAGGGCGGCTCTTCTTGCGAGACTCTGCACATTTTTACAGGCGCATTCGGGGGTGCATCCTGATCTCGTGAATCTCGTGGTGGAGTTCATCAACAGAGAGATTTACCCTATGATTCCAGAGCATGGAAGCGTCGGCGCGAGCGGTGATTTGGTGCAGCTCGCACATATCGCTCTCTGCCTGATAGGTGAGGGGGAGTGCTTTTATAAAGGCAACGGTGAGGACTTCAAGCTCTGCAAGACTTCGGATGTGCTGAAAGCGAATAAATTGAAACCGTTTGAAATACATATACGAGAGGGGCTTAGCGTAACGAACGGAACATCGATGATGACCGGTATCGGTCTTGTCAACCTGTTGAAGGCCAAGCGTCTGATGGGGTGGAGCATTGCTACTTCCCTAATGGTAAATGAAATTACTTCGTCCTATGATGACTTTATGTCTGAGGTCCTCAACGGCGTGAAGCGTCATGTGGGACAAAGTGAAGTAGCAAAGGCGATGCGTTCATTTTCAAAGGGGAGCAAGTGTCTTCAAAAGCGTGAGGATGAACTTTTTCATGCTCATACCGAGGAGGTGTTCAATAAGAAAGTCCAGTCATACTACTCATTGAGATGTGTCCCGCAGGTTCTCGGCCCGGTTTGGGATGAATTGGATAATGCTGAAAAAGTGTTGATGAATGAGCTTAATTCAGCTTGCGACAATCCTATAATTGACCCCGAAAACAAAAACGTTCTGCACGGAGGAAATTTCCATGGAGATTATGTCTCGTATGAAATGGATAAACTGAAAATAGCTGTGACTAAGCTCACTATGCTTTGCGAACGCCAGATGAACTATCTGTTCCACGACAGGATCAACGGCATACTTCCGCCTTTTGTAAATTTGGGCAGATTAGGGCTTAACTACGGTCTGCAGGCTTCACAGTTTACAGCTACATCCACTACCGCCGAGTGTCAGACCCTTTCGATGCCGATGTGCGTGCACAGTATTCCTAATAATAATGACAATCAGGATGTTGTGAGTATGGGAACAAATTCAGCGCAAATCGCGTCAAAGGTTATTGAAAATAGCCATCAGGTAATGGCGATACATCTTATGGCGATTGTGCAAGCGGTTGATTATCTGAAAATTGAAAAGAAGCTGTCTCCGAAGAGCCGCAAATTATATAAGGCTGTAAGAGAGATTGTTCCGGCGTTTGTTGAAGATACACCTAAGTATATGGAAATCAGAAACCTTGAGAGGCTGATCAAAACAAAGGAGGCTGACAGGCTTTAGAAAAATCATATCAAGAAAAATATCAATGTTATGAAATACGCATTAGTGACAGGTGGCTCCCGTGGCATCGGTGCCGCTGTGTGTAAGGAGATAGCGAAAATGGGCTACCCGGTAATTATAAATTATGTAAACAGAGAAGATGCGGCGACAGCTGTAAAAAATGAGATTGAGGCTGAGGGAGGCAAGGCTGAAACTCTGAAATTCAATGTCGCTGACAGCGTAGAGACAGAGTCGGCTTTGGGAGGATGGATGAAGTCGCATCCTGAAGACTATATCGCTGTGCTTGTAAACAATGCCGGTGTAAGAAAAGATAACCTTATGATGTGGATGGAGGATTCGGACTGGTACGATGTACTTAACATTCATCTCAACGGTTTCTATAGGGTTACGAAAATGCTTGTAACACCGATGGCAGCAAAGAAGTGGGGTCGTATTGTCAATATGGCATCGCTCAGTGGCGTAAGGGGCATGCAGGGACAGACCAACTATTCTGCGGCAAAAGGCGGTATAATAGCCGCGACAAAAGCCCTTGCGCTTGAGGTCGCAAAAAGAAAGGTGACGGTCAATGCGGTAGCTCCGGGTTTTGTGGAGACAGATATGACTAAGGAACTTAATGAGGATGAACTAAAGAAGACTGTTCCTGCGGGACGTTTCGGCAAACCTCAGGAGGTGGCGGATCTCGTGGCGTTCCTCGTTTCGGATAAGGCTGCATATATCACAGGCCAGGTAATCGAAATCAACGGTGGTCTGAATACATAGTTGAAGTTAACTGAAGGTCAGAGATATGGCTACGAGAGAATGGACAGGGAAGACTGGCGGTGGAAATCGCGGCCAGGGAATGCTTGGGCTTGTGCTCAGGTATGTTGACCTGCGTGTAGTCTATTGTTTTCTCCCTTTTGTCGTCTGCTATTATCTGATAACGGCTCCCAAAAGGGCGGGTGCGATTTATTCTTATTTGCGTAAACGCCAGGGATGGAGCGTGTTCCGTTCTCTGATAGGTACATACCGAAATCATGTCATTTTCGGAAAGTGCCTGGTGGACAGGTTTTATGTATTTGCGGGGCATAAAGAAAAATTTCATGTGTCAGGAGAGCATAAGGAGCTGTTTGACAGCTATTTCAACACTTCCAAAGCTCTTGTCGCCCTGAGTGCGCATTTCGGCAATTGTGAAATTTCATCGTATATATGCGGTAGGCTAAATAAATCATTGAAGGTCATAGCATTTGGAGGAGAAACCGAGCAGCTTCAGAAGTATAGGGAATCCAATATGGGAGAGAACAATATCGGAATGATTCCTATAAGGGACGATATGTCTCATATTTTTGAAATATCGGAGCAACTCTCGAATTCCGGGGCGGTGATATTGACAGGAGATCGTTTCGTTTCTGGAAAAAGGGTATACAGCTGCAAGTTTCTCGGTGCCGAAGCCGAGTTTCCGAGCGGTATATTTTATATAGCTGATAAATTTGACTGCGATGTTGTCGCTATGTTTGTGCTCAGAGGTAAAAAGACTTTTGAGTATGAGCTTGTTATAGAGCCGATAAAAATAGACGAAACAATCAGAGGACGAGATGCCCGTGCCGCCGCATATACTAAAGCCTATGCCGCAGTACTTGAAAAGGTAGTTCGCACGCATCCGTTGCAGTGGTTTAATTTTTATGATTTTTGGAGAGAATCCTGAGCCAAAATCCTGGGCCAGAATCCTGGGCCAGAATCCAGATATGCAAAATGGCTTAATGGAAAATAACGCAGAAAACATAGATAATTGATTAAGATGAGAACAGTAGAAGATATAACCAAATTGGACGTTACTCAGTTTTTGCCGCAACGTCCCCCTTTTGTGTTGGTAGACAAGCTTTTGCAATATGATGAGGCTACTACCGCCGTGAAAACCCACTACAGGATTCCGCACGACGCACCGTTTGTGGAGGGTGAAAGGTTTCAGACTGCGGGTATCATGGAGCATATTGCGCAAAGTTGTGCGACAAGAATCGGGTATTACGATTGGCTACACGAGAATGAAATCAAAATAGGTGTGATAGGAGAGGTTAAGGATATGAAAGTCTACTACCACCCTAAGGCGGGTGACGAACTGATTACGCTTATAACGCCTAAAAGTGAAATCATGGGGGTTCTGCTCGCTACGGCGGTTGTCAAAGACCCGATGATGAACCTTATAGCGACCTGTACGATTAAAATCGCAATCTGATGAAAAAGATCAAGGGTGATAGTACGATCTTCGATAGGTGTTCTATCCAAAGTGAAAAAGTGTTGCAGAGTGTGATGCCTATAAAGGTGAGGTTCAACGAAGTGGACTCAATGGGAATAGTTTGGCATGGCAATTATGTCGAGTATCTGGAACTTGCGAGAGAAGAATTCGGCCGCAAATACGGGCTTACATATCTTGGTGACATTTATGCCAACGGCTACTATGCACCTGTCGTGAGGGTGGAGTTGGACTATAAGCGCATGCTTGGATATCAGGAGGAAGCGTTTGTACGGGCTACATACGTTCCGACAATTTCATCGAAGGTGTGCTTTGATTATGAGATCTTTACAAAGGGCGATGACGGCAGGGAAATAATTGTGGCTACGGCCAAGACAATACAGGTCTTTACCGACTTGCAGAAAAATCTGGTGTTGGAGAATCCCGTTTTTTATAAAAAGTGGAAGGAAAAATGGCTGTAATCATCGAGGGTGACAATATCCTTTCCGCATTAGGAGAGACTACCGCCGAAAATATCAGCAATATCAAATCCGGAATATCCGGAATAAAGCGGGTTGAAGGATTTATCCCATCTCAAAGTGAGGCTTTTATGCTTTCCCGGATTGATTGCGGAGAAACTTCAGGACGCACTTTGGAGGAGCGGATGATATTTTCTGTATCTAAAGCGATTTCATCGATTTCCGAAGGTGAAATCTCAAGCTCTGATACGATATTTGTCTTTTCTACTACGAAGGGCGATTTAAAATCTCCGCTTTGGAAAAGTGCGGAAATTGTAACAGAGCATTTCAATAATCCCAACAGACCGGTTGTGATTTCCAATGCCTGTATTTCGGGCGTAGTGGCTATAATCGTGGCTAAAAGATTGATGGACTGTGGACTATATAAAAGAGCGATTGTCGTGGGTGCCGATGAGGTGTCCCGCTTTATTGTCGCGGGATTCGGTTGTCTCAAGGCTCTCTCCTCTAAAAGGTGCAGACCATTCGACATTGAAAGAGACGGACTCAATCTTGGTGAGGCGATAGGGACATTGGTGTTGAAACTTTCGGACAATCCTGAATGTGAGAATGTCACGGGCTTTGTCGAGCCTCAGGTTGTTCTTGCGGGAGCGATAACAAATGACGCTAATCATATTTCCGGACCATCCCGTACAGCGGAGGGGCTTTTCAGGGCAATAGGACGCATTCATAAAATGACAGGAAGACTTCCTGAGAATAAGGGTTTTATCAATCCACACGGGACCGCCACGATTTATAATGACCAGATGGAAAGCATCGGCATCGCCCGTGCCGGCCTTGATAAAATGAGGGTGAAC